>JAYWHL010000389.1:0-2808 GCA_043777715.1 Cytophagaceae bacterium
TGTTACCACCCCGCCTTTGCCTTTATGGTCAATTGGATGATTGTCATTTCCAATGCTGGTGCCGTTTCTATTGTGGCAATGGTAGGCGCCGAATACATCAATCCTATCATATTGCCAGTCTCTTTACAAAACCCCTTGGGTATCAAAATCACGGCCATTTCAAGTATTATGTTACTATACATCATCAATTTGGTAGGCATTCGGCTTTCGGCAAAAACCCAAAATGTATTATCGCTTATCAAAATTTTATTAATGGTTTTGTTATGCTTGGCGGTGTTTTTTGCCAAACCCATTGCCCATGCACCAAGCCAAATTATCACAACGCCCAGTTCATGGCTTTCGGCTTTGGCCTTGAGTTTTATTCCTATTTTTTTTACGTACGGAGGTTATCAACAAACCATCAATTTTGGAACCGACATCGACAAACCGCAAACCAATACGCCAAAAGGAATTTTTTATGGTTTTGCTACCATTATTATTCTATATTTAACCATCAACTATGCCTATATCAGCGTTTTAGGCTTTGAAGGCGTCCAAAAAAGTACCTCACTCACGTCCGATTTGGCTAAGGTGTTTTTTGGAGAAATGGGCTATAAACTCACATCGCTTTTATTGTTTATTTCGGTACTAACCTTTGTCAATTCTGCCATGCTGACCAACCCACGGGTATATTTTGCCATGGCCGACGACGGAGTTTTACCACAAATATTCAAAAAAATGAACCCCCAAACCCAAGTCCAAGTGTTTGCCTTGAGTATTTTTGTGGGCTTTTTAGTGCTGGTTTTGTTGTTTATCGATTCTTTCAAAGAATTACTAAACTACGTCATGTTTTTTGATTCTGTGGGTATGATAACCTCCGCTTTTACCATCTATCTCCTTCGTAAACAAGCCATTAGCAATACAAATATTTATCAAATTGGCTTTGGCAAAAATCTCTTGCCTGCCATTTTTATCATTACCTACACCGCCGTTGCTATTAGTGCCTTGTTAGATTCGCCCCAAAATATTCCCTTTTCATTAGGGCTTTTCTTAGGCGGATTTCCACTTTACTTTTTGATTAAAAAACTAATGTCGTTGCGGGCATAATTTAAAGCTCTATCGACTAAAAGCACTCAAAATTGTTAGTATCGAAACACCACGATAAACGTATTTTTACAGGATATGTCCCTCAAAAAGTCTAACTTTGAGGAGCAATATCCAGTTATTCCAAAAGCCTACCGCACTAAAAAAACTACAAGTAAGCCATGCAAACCAACTATTATTTTTTGAGACAATTATCAAAAAGATTATTTACAGAATTAGAAGGTTTGGTATTGGCCGAATGTTTTTCGCAAGAAAAAGATGAACTGGTTTTGGGTTTTTGTACCGACGGCAAACAATGGCGAAACCATAGAGATTTTTATATTAAGGCCGTCATCAGACCCGATTTTGTAGCCTTTAATTTTCCTGATGATTTTAGGCGTGCAGGCAAAAACTCCGTCGATTTACTGCCCGCACTCATCAATTTGAAGGTAACTGGCGTGCGACAATATCTCAACGAACGTTGCTTTAGTATAGAATTTGAAGATGATTATCGACTACTCTTTAAACTTTATGGCAATCGTTCAAATTGTATTTTGTTCAAAAACGAAGAAGTAATCAGTTTGTTCAATAGCCGATTATTAAGCGATACTAACCTCAAAATCAACGAATTAGACCGCCCCATCGACCAAACTAAGGCCGCTTTTGACCAAGCCAACGGCAATTATAAAGCCCTTTTCCCAACCTTTGGAAAAGAAATCACGGCTTTGCTTTCTAAAAATACCATCAACTGGGATACCATCAGTAACCTAACTAAGCAATTAGAAAAGCCCATTTATTATCTGAAAACGATTGATTTTCAGCCCACTTTATCCTTGATAAAAGAAGGTGGCGAGATTATAAAAACCTTTGACGACCCCCTACTGGCCAGCAACGAGTTTTATTATGCTTATACAAAAGTAAATGCCATTGACAAAGAAAAAGGGCAGATAATCAGGCTTTTACAAAAAAAGAAGGATAAAATTACGGCCTATCTCGACCACCAATACCGCAAACTGTCGAGTATTGAAACGGGTGTGAGTAACGAAGAAATAGGGCATATTTTGATGGCCAATCTTTACGGAATTGAAGACCGTGCCGAAGAGGTGGTTTTACTGGATTTTTACAGAGATAAACTCTTGAAAATAAGGCTTAAAAAAGATTATAGTCCCCAAAAAAATGCAGAAATGTATTACAGAAAAGCCAAAAATGAAAAAATAGAAATTGCCAAACTAGAAGAAAACATTGGCATTAAAGAAGAAGAACTTTTGGGTTTGAGCCAACATTTAGAAATTATAGAAAAACAAGAAAGTCTCAAAGAAATTCGTAAATACTTGAAAATAAATGATTTGGGCGGTGCAGAACAAGAAGTAAGCACCAATCCCACAGAATTGTTCAAGACCTTTAAGTTTCAAAATTTTGTGATTTATGTTGGCAGAAACGCCAAGAACAACGACCTCCTTACGATGAAACACGCCAAAAAAGAAGACCTTTGGCTTCATGCCCGAGACGTATCTGGTTCGCACGTTGTGATAAAACATCAGGCTGGCAAAACTTTTCCGAGTACGGTCATAGAAAGAGCCGCACAATTGGCGGCACATTATTCAAAACGCAAAACCGACAGCCTTTGCCCTGTGATAGTTACGCCCAAAAAATTTGTTAGAAAAACCAAAGACCTTATTGAGGGCCAGGTGATTGTGGACAAAGAAGAAGTGATTTTGGTAGAACCAAAGGAGTGGTAAGTATGAA
>JAYWHL010000390.1:0-7775 GCA_043777715.1 Cytophagaceae bacterium
GACGGTATTTTGATAATCGTGGCACAAGAAAGCCGAAGCCAATTACAGAACAAGCAGATTGTAGTAAAAAAATTTAAAAAAATACTTGAACAGGCATTAAAAGAAGTAAAAGCCCGCAAAGCCCCCAAAATATCGATGGCGGCCATGGCCACAAGGCTTAAAAACAAGAAAATAAACGCCGAAAAAAAGGCAAACAGAAAAATAAGTTTTGAAGAAGAATAAAAATAATGAAGTCGTTCGTAAAATAACTCCTTTGGGCAGAGTTACAGCGTAAAAATCGTAATGGTATATAGTTCTATCTCAAATTTTTTATGTTCTATAATTTGCCGTAATTTAGGTTTTTAATCACAGCCTTCGTGGGTTGTTCAAATTCATCACAAAATGTCTAAATTTCCAGTTATTGCCCGTATTCTTTTGGCACTTTATTTCATCGTTTTTGGGCTAAATGGCTTCTTTCAATTTTTGCCAGTACCTGCCCTTGACCATTCCGCCCACCAAGCCTTCGATGCTATTTTTATGCCTGCCTATCAGTTTCCGTTGGTCAAAGGACTAGAAATCCTATGCGGCATGGCCCTCTTGGCCGACCGCCTAACGGCCTTGGCCCTTCTGATTTTGGCAATTATCTCTGTTCAAATCGTTCTTTTTCAGCTTACCTACATGGGTTTTCAGCATTCGGTTATGCAAATCGTTTTTACAGCACTATTGGCCTATCTGATGTTTACCCGTAAAAATCAATATGTGGGTATTCTTAAAGTATAACCGTTGAGAAAAATGATTATGGCTTATCTCTAATTCAAAAAACATGAAAAAAGTTTGCGTTATCGGTGCAGGGTCGTCGGGAATTACGGCCGCCAAAGCTCTCAAAGAGGGAGGTTTAGATTTTGATGTCTTCGAGAAAGGCTCTAAAATTGGTGGTAATTGGCGATATGAAAACGACAACGGAATGTCGTCTTCGTATCGGTCTTTGCATATCAACACCAACCGAAAGGTAATGGCCTATTCGGATTTTGCCATGCCCAGCGACTACCCCATGTTTCCGCATCATAGCAATATCATTGAGTATTTTGAGGATTATGTAGATAATTTCAATATCAGGCCACATATCCGTTTCAATACCACGGTAACAGACGTACAGCAAAACACCGACGATAGCTACACCGTTTTTACTGACAATGGCCTCGAAACCGTTTATTCGTCGGTTATTGTTTGCAATGGCCACCACTGGAATCCCCGTTTTCCATCGCCTGCTTTTCCTGGGCAGTTTACTGGCCAAATCCTCCACTCGCATTATTACAAAGTACCCGACCAAATAAAAAATAAAGATATTTTGGTGGTAGGCATTGGCAATTCGGCGGTGGATATTGCCTGCGAAGCCGCCCGAAATTATACAGGAAAAGTTACGATTTCGACCCGAAGTGGGGCATACATCGTTCCCAATTGGTTTAGAAATATGCCCTTTGATGATTTGGCCAATTCTTTAACATCAAAACTTCCTTTGTTTTTACAGCGAATTTTAATCAATACTACGCTTTGGTTGAGCCGTGGCCGCCAAGAAAGCTACGGCGTGCCAAAGCCCAATCGGCCTATTTTGAGCGAACACCCAACCCTATCACAAGATTTATTGAATGTAGCTGGCCGAGGATTGGTAAAATTTAAGCCCAATATCCAAGAATTTAAAGGCAAAACCGTAGTGTTTGAAGATGGTACGATGCAGAATTTCGACATGATTATCTACTGTACGGGCTACAAAGTAACGTTCCCGTTTTTGAAATATGCCGATTTTGACATTTCCGAAACCAACGACATTCAACTTTACAAAAAGGTAGTTCATCCTTCTTATAAAAACCTCTATTTTATTGGCCTCTTGCAACCCCTTGGGGCCATTATGCCCTTGGCCGAGGTACAATCAAAATGGGTAACCCAACTAATCAAAGGCCAACAAAAATTGCCCGATACCCAAACCATGATTGATGACATTGAAGCCAGCAAAACCGCCATGAAAGCCCGCTACAAACAGTCGCCAAGGCATACGATTCAAGTAGATTTTTTTCCGTACAAAGAAAGCATCGAAAAAGAATTAAAATAGCTATTGACTGTATTTAGCCAAATACCGTCATCGTACTGACTGAATTTAGCTTAATTCGGTCAATATCATTATTTTTTGCTATTTTTTGAAAAATCTACGACTAACCAAAAATATATTTTATAACTTGAATCTAAACAACTTCATTCATAAATTTACCAAAAATTCTCCCTTGAAAACCTACCTTCGTATTCTGTTTTATGCCCGCCCGCTCAACAAATATCTCGTACCTTTTGTACTATGTTCGATATTGGGGAGTCTTTTTAGTGTGCTTAATTTTACACTCCTGCAACCCGTTTTTGAGATTTTGTTCAATCAAATGGGCAATGTCGTTGCTGTACCAAAACCCGCCACTTTTTCGCTGAATGTTAGTAATTGGTTTCAATATTATTTTGTTCAGATAGTCATCAATCATGGCAAACTAAAGGCCCTACAATTTGTTTGTGCTACGCTGATTGTCTCGGTTTTGTTGGCTAATATCTTCAAATACATTGCCGTAAGGGTTATCGAAACCTTCAAGGCTCGCACGGTGGCCAATTTGAGACAGGCTGTTTTTGAAAAAACGATTTCGCTAAACCTTGGTTTTTTCTCGAACGAACGCAAAGGCGACTTGATGTCAAAAATAACAACCGATGTGCAAGAAATAGAAAGTTCGGTGGGGCGGGTGTTTAATGCCCTTGGCAAAGAGATTTTTATGTTGGTGTTTTTTTTTACGACACTTTTTTTGATGTCTGTAAAACTAACCATGTTTACTTTGATTATCATTCCAGTTTCGGGTATTTTGATAGGCACACTTTCTAAAAAACTCAAAGAAAATGCCATAGAAGTACAAGAAAAATTGGCCAATGTGGTAAGTTTGTTAGACGAATCTTTGGGCGGAATTAGGGTAATTAAGGGTTTTAATGCCGAAAATTTTATCAAAAGTCGTTTCAAAGCACAAAACTTTGGCTACCGCAACGCCCTGCTCAAAATGTACTTTAGGCAAGAAATAGCCCCCCCTTTTTCAGAATTTATGGGCATACTCATTGTGGCTAGTATTTTGCTATACGGTGGGTCGCTGGTGCTGGCCAATCAATTTGAACTAAAAGCCTCTACTTTTTTATCTTATTTGGCCATTTTTTCGCAAGTTTTACGCCCCGCCAAAGAAATAGCAAATGCTTTTAGTGGCGTACAAAGAGGTGTGGCCGCTGGCGAACGCATCTTGAGTTTGATAGATACGCCCTCGGGCATACAAGACCCGCCCAATGCCCAAAATTTTGTAGCATTTAATCATAAAATAGAATTTAAGAATATCAATTTTGAATATGAAAAAGGCATCTCTGTTTTACAAAATATCAATTTTGAGTTACTAAAAGGCCAAACCCTTGCCTTGGTAGGGTCGTCGGGAGGGGGTAAATCCACCATTGCCGACCTTATTCCTAGGTTTTATGACCCCACCAGTGGGCAAATATTGATAGACGGCCAAGACCTCCGCAACCTTAGCCAAAACGCATTGCGTAACCTAATGGGTATCGTTACACAAGAATCTATATTGTTTAACGATACCATTTTTAATAACATCGCTTTTGGCACCGAAGCCAGCCAAGCCGAGGTAGAAGCTGCCGCCAAAATAGCCAACGCTCACCAATTTATTATCGAAAATCCTGCGGGTTATCAGGCCATCGTTGGCGACCGAGGTACTAAACTATCAGGTGGCCAACGCCAACGCCTAAGCATTGCCCGTGCCATTCTGAAAAATCCCCCAATATTAATTTTAGACGAAGCCACCTCGGCACTAGACACCGAAAGCGAAAAATTGGTACAAGAAGCCCTGGCCTATCTGATGCAAAACCGTACAACGCTGGTTATTGCCCACAGGCTAAGTACCATACAAAGTGCCAGTCTGATTTTGGTAATACACCAAGGGCAAATCATTGAACAAGGTACACACCAGCAATTGATAGACGTAGAAGACGGTTTTTACAGAAAATTAAGCATGATGCAAACTCAAGATACAAAAACAGATTACGCCAAAAAGGGTTGATTCTCAAAAAAACCAGAAATAGATAAATCTTCGTCTAGTGCTTCCCAATAAATAGCATAGCCGTCAATTATTTCAAATTGTTGTCTTTGGCTTGAAGTGGCTTTAAAAAGTATTGGAAAATCAGCAAGGGGCGATGTCGCTTTTCTGCCATCTTCTAGTAATATTCCAATGTCGGTGTCTGTAATACAAACTTGTGCTACCTTATAGTTGAAAAATTTCATTTTGAAGTTCCTTAAACTTTTAATTTTAGAGCAAAACTAGGCTATTTTCTAATTGAACAAAGGTTTTGAGCCATAGTTCCACTAGGATTGATTGAGTAATGAGAAATTTTATAAAAAATAACGAAATCCTCTGAATCACAGAGACTACAATTCGGAGGATTGATAAAAAAACTGATGGCTAGTCAAAATAAAATTACTTTCAACTCAAACAAATAAGTCTGAACAGCTTCTACATTAAGCATTCATTTTATCTAACTTTACGCCACTAAAAAACTAAACAAAATCAAATATGAAAACAATCGTTTTGACGGGTGCATCAAAAGGCATAGGCCGAGAATTGGCACTTCAATTGGCCAAAGAAGGCACAAACTTGGGCTTGGTGGCTCGTGGCGAAACCGAACTCAAAGCCCTACAACAAGAGGTTTTGGCCTTGGGAGCGGCTTGTGAAATTTTTGTGGGTAGCGTATCCGACGCCGCCTTGGCCACCCAAACCATCAACACCATGACGGCTAGGTTTGGAGGTATCGATGTACTGATAAACAATGCGGGTTATGGGATTTTTGGCCCTACCGAAAGCTATACCGAAGAACAATGGTCCGACCTCTACGACACCAACGTAAAAGGTACTTTCTTGTTTTGCAAGGCTGCCCTTGCCCCCATGAAAGCCGCCCAAAGTGGGCATATTATCAATGTGGCCTCGGACGTGGCCAAGCGGGTTTTTGATGGTGGGGCTTTGTATTGTTCGTCAAAATTTGCCCAAGATGCTTTCTCGGCGGCCCTCCGCAAAGAAGTTCGTAAAGATGGTATCAAGGTTTCGGTGGTATATTCTGGCTTGGTAGATACTCACTTCCACGCCCTGCCCCAAGGCGACGACCACCATGCCGATTGGCTCAAAGCCAGCGATATGGCCAATACCATCAGGTATATTATCAATCAACCCAAACACGTGGTTATAGACGAACTAATGATTCACCCTTTGAGCCAAGATTATTGATTGTTAGTAAATTAGAACATCGTTTTTTCAAAAGCCCTTTTTCAAACGAAAAAGGGCTTTTGGGTATATTTTACTAGATTCTTAAATACTAATAATCAGAAAAAATGGACTGAAACTCACGATATTTTTGAAAAATCAAAAATCTCTAATCAATTTATTTTATGCAAAAAGTAGCCTTTAAAATGACCCTCAACCAAGGTCAAATAGCCGAATACCAACGCCGCCATGACGAAATATGGCCCGAACTCTCGGCATTGCTCAAAAACACAGGTATTTCCGACTATGCTATTTTTTTGGACGAAAGCACCCACAGCCTCTTTGGCGTATTGTTTGTTAGTAACCCCAGTGATTTAGATGCTTTGCCACTAAACCCCATTATGCAACGTTGGTGGGCTTATATGGCAGATATTATGGAAACTAACCCCGATAATTCGCCTTTGAGTGTGCCGCTAAAACAGGTTTTTTATATGGCTTAACGTATTTATTTATAGGTTGTTTTTCGGAAATATCCCCTTTTTTGGCTTAATTTGGAGTTAATTCATTCCTTTCAAACCCGTTAATTTTATATTTAGGTCGCTTCAAAATGTATATTCCCAAATCGTATTCAGAATTTAAGCATTATTGGCAAGCCAATGCCCAAACTCTTATCCAAGATTATACCTCTGGGAACACCCATTTTATAGCTAATTTATTACCCAACGACGCCATTGATTTTCCGAGCCGAGGTATTATCTATATCTTGGAACAACGCTTTGGCGACTCAATCCGACAGGCATTTAACCCTAATTTTACACAACCTAGCCCCGTTATTCATCATACAGACGGTGCTTGGTTGCGGCACACCAACATGGTGGGGATTAATGTACGTACCATTGGCAGTTTTTGGAATATCATAAAATATGCCCTCACTTTGCCCAAGAGCATTAATTCGGTGCATATTTTACCTATATGGGAGCCAGGGGTAGTGGCTAGTTTGTACGGCATTACGAGTTTTAACCTCAACACCGAGTTTTATAGCCCCGAACTCGCCGAGGTAATGCCACACCTCAACACCGTAGAAAAACAACTCAAAGTTGTGATTAATATCCTACACGCCATGGGGCGGAGTGTGGGCTTGGACGTAATACCCCACACAGACAGATATTCTGAAATTTGCTTGGCCAACCCCCATTTTTTTGAATGGTTACAACGCCATGACTTTACCATTACCGACCACTCCGAAAACCTACATCTCAAAGTTCAGGCCACTATCTTAAACTGGCTCAATGGCGTTGGTAGCCAAACTGGCGAGCAATATCCCAACGATTTGAGTATTTTTTTCAGTGAGGTTTTTCCAGAAGAAAGACGCATCAGGGTAATGTTTGGCAACATTCAAGATGCCCAAACACGCAACCAACGCCGTAATTTATTAATCCAAAGGCTTTATAATGAGGGCTTTGAGCCTGTACCCGCCACCATGGGCCCACCCTACCGTGGCCTGGCAGTGAGCCGAGACGAAGCCGCCCAAACCATAGACGATGATGGCCGTATTTGGCGAGACTATGTAATAACCAAACCACAGGCCATGTCTCGTGTTTTTGGCCCCCTAGCCCGATACAAACTTTATGAATGTTTGGACAATAACAAAAATTGGGAGATTGATTTTAATAAACCTAGATACGAAGTTTGGGACTATGTTTGTAAAATTTATGACGGTATTCAAAAAACCTACAATTTCGATTTTATGCGAGGCGATATGTCGCACGTACAGATGCAACCAAATGGTGTGCCTGGCCAAACAGACCAGTTTTATGATATTCATAAAGGCATAAAACAATACATCAGGCAGTCTAAACCCTATTTTGGTTATTTTGCCGAAAGTTTTTTGGTACCACCCAACACCATGGCTTTTGGTGATGAAAACGACCACCTCGAAGCCTCTAATGCCGATGCCACCCTTGGCGATTTACAAAGCATGACCGTTGGCTCGAAGGAATTTCTACAAAATTTTAGCTATTACGATTCCCTGCTACGTAACCGCAACTTTGCCCCAAACTTTACGGTAATGACTGCCGATAAGGACGACCCCCGTTTTGACGAATTTTACCTAAAAGGCAATGAATTACGCCAGTTTATGGCCTATTTCCTGACAGATATGCCTAGCTATGTGGGCTTAGGCTTTGAAACAAGAGATATTCATACCCAGCCTGCCCCAAACGAATATTATACAAAATTGTATGTTTTTCAGTTGAAAGAAGGCAAAAATGCTACTACAAGCCCTTACAAATGGGGGCTAAACGGTACGTTATTTCGTACCCTGACTCGTCTAAAAATATTTGCTGACCAAGCCCTAGAAATTATTCAACAAGCTAAAATTCAGTGGATTATACCTCCAACTGATACCCAAACCCTCTTGGCTTGGACACAGGCTCATAATCCTAGGTATGTTTTTGTGGTAAATCTCGACCTTGAAAC
>JAYWHL010000391.1:0-2805 GCA_043777715.1 Cytophagaceae bacterium
CCCTAAAACCACGGCCAGCGTTGGCTTTTATTTTTAGGCGATTGCTTAGGTCATATACGCCCCCAAAACTTGCCGTAACGTTGGCAAATGTCTTCTCAAATCCTCCAAAACGTTCTTCAATGGCATTTTGCGGCAAGGTCTGGAACTTGCCGTCGGCATCAATGTATAGTTTTTTGATAGATAGTTTTCGGCTATCAAACCTTAGGCCACCGCTTAGTTTTAGGCGTTCAAAACTCTTCTTTGTGAAAACAAAAATACCATTGTCTAATAGTCCAAAATTAGGATAAAGTACCTCCGACCCTTTGTTTTGCATGGTTTGGTACATTCCGTTAGTGCCTATTGAAGTTTCCCAACCGTTTTTTTCGGCCAAATTAAAACGAATATCATAGTAATAAGTTTGTAGATAAAAGTACAAATCAGGAACGTTTGGCAAAAACACATTGGCATATTCTCGGCGTTGGTTGAGGGCATAACTAAGGTTGGCCGTAAGCGAATGTTTGCCTATACTAATATAATTATTGAGCGAAATTTTAGTATTATTCAATTTTTGAGTATTGGCCTCATTTATTGCCCTGCCCGATAGTTCGTCTTGGCTTACGGCCACTTGTTTTTCTTTGTTGTTTTCAATAATGGTTTTTAGAAAACGTCCTTGGGCATCTCTCAAACCATCAACGATATTGATGTCTTGGTTAAAACTCGAAAAATAAAGCCGACTAAAGCCCCAGTTTTTGGCGACCCCTACCATACCATTTACATCAAATTCTTTAAAATTAGAGCCATAAACCCTACCGTCATATTTGTTTTGATAGTTGCCAGCGTTTTTGTTGCTTACTCTCCCCATCCAAACAAAGCCCTTTTTGTTGCCTGCCAACATGGCCGAAATTCCCAATAAACCATTGTTGGTCTGATAGTTAGTAATGGCATTACCCAGTATCTTGCCTTCCTCAACGGGCCTTGCCGACAGTACCGACATCACGCCCCCCAGCCCATCGGAGCCGTACATCAAACTCCCTGCCCCTCTGATAATCTCGTATCTATCCACCGAGTATTCGTCTATGTGCAGGCTGTGTTCTTCGCCCCATTGGTTGTCTTCTTGCCTTATTCCGTCGTGCATCGTGATGACCCTGTTAAAACCTAAACCTCTGATAACAGGCTTAGAAAGGCCAACGCCCGTAGAAATTTGAGACATTCCAGGGAGTTTGCCCACGGCATCAACGAGATTGGTGGACGACCCCTGTAACCATTGGATTTTGGATAATGCCGAAATTGGAATCGGACTTTCTTTGATTAATGTTTTGGTGGACGACCCCGACACAATCACTTCTTCCATGGCAATTCCTGAGTTTTCTAATCCAAAATCCTTGCTTTGGTTGGCCATGATACTGATTTTTTGAACAATTTGCCGATGTCCGATATAGGATATTTGGAGGGTATAAATTCCTTTAGGAATATTGGCTATGCGATAATTTCCGTTAATGTCGGTGGTAGCCCCCGTGCGTAATTCAGTGATAAAAACCGCCGCCCCAATCACTGCTTCGTTGTCGTTGAGGTGGCTAATTTTGCCATTTAATGTAAACTGGGCAGCAACCGATTGCAGGAAAAACAGCATTATAAAACTAACAGAAAAGAAGTTTTTGAATATAGGCAAGTAAACATGATTTTTAATGAAATTCATATTGATTGAATGATTATTGTTTGAATGATTATTGTTTGAACAAATTTAGTTATATATTTTTATATAGCCAAATAAATAAATTAGGTAATCCTAATTATAAAATTATTACTTCAATATTCACTATATTTGGTTGTTAAAAATCTAAATAATGCAAACCTTATCAGAAGAAAATTACCTTAAACTCATTTATCATTTGAGTGAAGACCAAACAAGTAGGATTTCGACAAGTGCTTTGGCGGCCAAATTGGGCGTAAGTGCTGCTTCGGTTTCCGAAAAACTACAACGAATGGCCGAAAAAAATTTGATTGATTACGAGAAATCAAGGGGCGTAACACTCACGCAAGTAGGCCAAAGAGTAGCCTTAAAAGTGATACGAAAACACCGAATTTGGGAAACTTTTTTGGTAAAAAGTCTATCGTTTGGTTGGGAAGAAGTACACGAAATAGCCGAACAATTAGAGCATATAAATTCGGACAAGTTGATAGAACGTATCGAAAAACTTTTAGATTATCCTCGTTTTGACCCTCACGGCGAACCGATTCCTGATGCAAAAGGTAAGGTTAGCAAATCATGTTTTCAAACGCTTAATGAAATTGACGAAAACACAATGTGCCGTATTACGGGTGTGAAAGAAGATAGCGTTGAGTTTTTGCATTTATTTACAAAAATAGGGTTATCTGTCGGAGATACTTTAGAGGTAAAATCCATAGAAGCCTATGACAAATCTTTACTCCTGAAAATAAACCAAAACAAGCAGGTTTATTTAAGTAGAGAGATGTCTCAAAATATATGGATTACTACCAATATCAAATGCTGTGTTTTTGAAGACATAAATAAAGATTGCCCTACTGATGATGAACGCTAGGTATTGTTAATAAATTCAAACAAAGCGATTGGCATTTTGGGCTTTTTAGGCTAATTTGCAAAGCCGAATGATAGGCTCAACATTAATTTTTTTATGGCCAAAACTAAGAAAACTTTACCCGCCCCGCAACCCACTATTGCTGTAAACCTTGCCCTCATTACTACTCGTAAAAACCACCTGAATGCCATCAAGCTAGAACTCAAAACCGAGTTTGTGGGCATAGATTATATCATTGATGAACTCATAGACGACATTGAGATTTGGT
>JAYWHL010000392.1:0-2804 GCA_043777715.1 Cytophagaceae bacterium
GGTTTCTACGATATGATCGGCATAAAAATCGGGACTTGGCTCGGCAGACAATACCTTTATTTTTACATCAATAACAGCATATTTAGCCACAGTTACGCCCAGTAGTCCCTTGCCAATGGCCAGTTTTCGTTTGTCGGCTTCGTTGTTCCAAAAATCACTAGCATCGGTTTGGGCTTTGGTTTCGGAGTCTAAAATATAAAATTGGTAATATTCTGTAAAAAACGATAGGTCATGGCTTTCGATTTCCTTCTTTTGGTTTTCTAGCTTTGTAAGTTCTAATTGAAACGCCTCTTTTGTTTCATTTGCTTTGGCATTATTTATCGCAAAAAAGGTTTTTATTAGTTTTTCGCAGGGGTCTAAAATTAACTCTTTTTGAGCATGGCTGCTTGACAATACGGTTGTTATAACTACCTTATCATTTACGCCACTCCATAGTTCATATTCAAATGCTTGGGTTGTAATAACATTTGCTTTTATCCAGTTATGTAGGTAAGGGTTACCATTGACACGCTCAAAAATATCTTGTAAAATATTATCATACCAAACAGAAATCCCCCCATGTATGGCTTCATTCAGTTGTTGTGATACATGATGTAACAAATCGGCAATTTGGCTTTGGCGTTGGTGCTGGTCTTCGGCCCTAAAATCAAGCATGGCTACGTGCAGAAGACGCAGGATAATGGCCCTGGCGTTGGGCTTGCTGGAGTTTTGTTGATATTCGTCTAAAAGTACAAAAAATCTATCAAGAGCCTCTTCTTCGTTGCCATAATGGTCAGCTAAAATCAGATTTTTCCAACCTGCGGTGGTATGTTTTCCGTAAAATTTTCCTACAAAATCATTAAAGCCATCAAACGAAGGTTGCCCGTAGTCAATCTGTTCGTTAAATACACCATAACCATTCAAAAATGCCTCAAGTAAGGTAATACTTGCTTTTCCCAAATACATTGCTGGGCGTTTTTTGAGATTTTCTATCAAGTCATAAAACTTAACTTTGGGCGAATTACCTGCATCTAACTCGGTTGATACACAGAAAGTTGCCCCTAAATCGTTGATTAAAGAAATGATTTTTGGCGAAAATTCGGTGTTGCACTGAAAATCATAAAATAGGGTATGAAAAAGGGCGATTCGTGTAACCCCTTCAGTGACTAAACGAGTTTTTTGAGAAAGTAAATCTTTTAAAAAAGATTCAAGATTTACGTTTTCTACACTTTCTGTAAAGCTATCTAAATCATTCCCTAGTTTTTTAATATACTCAAAATCAGGAGATTCCGAAAAGAAAAACTGAGCATAAGTATAGGTTTTAGTAATCATTGTTGTTTATAAAATTTAACCCACAAAGGTATTCATCTTGCTATAAATTACATCAAAAATACCAAAATGGCTGAAATGTTCGGGCTTTTGGATTAACTTTGAATAAATAAAATCAACGATTTGTCGCCCCCTTGCCTAGCACGAGGGCTTTATATATAAAATTATGGCTTGTAAATCTTGTTCATCGGGAGGATGCGGTACAAATGGTACTGGCGAAACCTCTACTGCTGGTTGTAAAAATAATGGAGCTTGTAGCACAGGAGGCTGCAACAAAATGAACGTATTTGATTGGTTAAGCAATATGGATACGCCTTCAATGAACCGCTTTGGCCTTGTAGAAATCAAGTTTAAGGGCGGTCGCAAAGAGTATTTCAAAAACATAAACGGCCTAGAGCTTTACACAGGCGACCCCGTGATTGTAGATGTACCCAATGGGCATCATTTAGGAACAGTATCGCTCCAGGGCGAGTTGGTGCGGTTGCAAATGAGCAAAAAACACGTAAAAGATAACGACGAAATCAGGGTAATTTATAGAAAGGCCAACGAAAAAGACCTTGAAAAAAACCTCCAAGCCTTGGCCAGAGATATGCCCACGATGTATAGGGCAAGGGAGATTGTGCATGAGCAAAAAATAAATATGAAATTGTCTGACGTTGAGTTTCAGGCAGATGGCACTAAAGCCACGTTTTACTATTCGTCCGACGACCGTGTTGATTTTAGAGAATTGATAAAAGCCCTCGCTGGCGAGTTTAAGGTACGGGTAGAAATGAAACAAATAAGTCTTCGACAAGAAGCAGGCCGATTGGGCGGTATTGGCGTTTGTGGCCGAGAGTTATGTTGCAGTACTTGGCTAACCGACTTTAAAAACGTGAATACATCGGCGGCTAGGTATCAAAATTTATCGCTTAATCCCGTAAAATTATCAGGCCAATGTGGCCGATTGAAATGCTGCTTGAATTATGAATTAGAAACCTATATGGACGCTCTCAAGGGAATTCCTACGGTTGATGTGCCGCTCCAAACGCAAAAAGGAGATGCCCATCTGCAAAAAACGGATATTTTTAAACGTATGATGTGGTTTAGTTATCCAAAAGAAGAAAACTGGTATCCCGTGAATGTGGATAGGGTAAAAGAGATTTTGGAACTAAACAAACAGGGGATTAAACCGCTTTCGTTTGAAGTATTGACCGAAACCCTAGAGCTTGATATTAACAATCTCGTACCAGCCACGCTCAACAGCGACCTCGACAAATACGACAAATACAACAAAAAGAAAGGGAAGCCAAACAACAACAGAGATGCCCGTGCGGTGCAAAACAACGCCCCAAACAATAGGCCACAAAATATTAACCCTAACAACTCAAAACCACAGGGTAATCAGCTAAATCCAACTAGGCCAGATAATCGCCCACAGGTAAATAATAACCCTAACCCAAGGCCACAGGGCAATCAACCCAATCCAAACAGGGTAGATAATCGCCCACAGGGAAATA
>JAYWHL010000393.1:0-7766 GCA_043777715.1 Cytophagaceae bacterium
GCTGAACAACGTTACGAAATTCGGATTCACTAAGGTTTTTTTGTTGTTGCGAACAGGCCAACAAACAAAAAAAGCATAAAACTGTAAAACGGGTAATGATATTATAAAAATTCAAAATAATGGTGTGGTTGATTAATCTAATACAAAATTAGGCATTTTTGGAGCAAAATGCGGGTTTTTGTCTAAAATCCAGTCTATTTTATCATTAAACGTAATTTTTGGCGTATTAATTTTTGGTAAATTAATTATCTATTTTTGGTTTTCGGCAATCGAATTATAAAAACCTATTTGCCATGGCAACAATCATAAAAAAAGTAAAATAAAGAAACTCTTATTTTACTTTACTACCCCCAAAGTAAAATAGTGATATTTTTATTTTACTTTTGTTGTATCAATTAGTTACAATTTCGAGATGATACAAATAGAACAATTTAAGGCTGGAGAGATACATCAAAGTATTGACTATAAATACTTTTTACCTCACCTAGTAAATGATGAATGGATTTGGAATGATGCCAAAATCAACCAGTTAATAGAAAATGCCTCGTTTCAATTAGGGCAGCTCAATTCTTTTGCCAAGTTAGTTCCCAATATTGATTTATTTATTCATTTACACATTACCAAAGAAGCCGTTGTGTCTAGTAAAATAGAAGGTACTCAAACTCGGTTTGATGAGGCTTTTTTGCAAATAGAAAATATTAATCCCGAACGCAAAGACGACTGGCGAGAAGTACAAAACTATACACAAGCCTTAAACGAAGCCATACAACTACTGGAGCATCTACCTATATCTTCTAGGTTACTGCTAAGCACGCATAAAGTATTAATGCAAGGGGTAAGGGGCGACAAAAAGACCCCTGGGCAATACCGTAGAAGTCAGAATTGGATAGGAGGAAAAAGCCTTGCTGATGCCGTATTTATACCACCACACCATGCCCATTTAAATGACCTAATTGGCGACCTAGAAAATTTTATTCATAACCAAGCATTAGAAATCCCAATGCTCATAAAAGCTGCCATCATTCACTATCAGTTTGAGACAATCCACCCTTTTTTAGATGGCAATGGAAGAATCGGTAGATTATTGATTACTTTATTTTTGATAGAGAAAGAGGTTTTAACCAAACCTTTGTTATATTTATCAAGCTATTTTGAAAGTAACAAGACCTTATACTATGACAATTTAACCAATGTAAGAACCAAAAATGACATACAACAATGGATAAAATATTTTTTGGTAGGCATAGCACAAACTGCTCAAAAAGCGGTAAATACGCTAAGTAATGTAATAGAATTAAAAACCAATACAGAACAGAGAATACAAAATGATTTTGGCAAACGTATAAAATCAGGACTAGTTTTACATAATTATTTATTAAAACAACCACTTATCTCCATAAAAGAAGTACAAGATATTTGCGGTTTAAGTCCAAAGTCGGCAGGAGAATTAGTGAAACTTTTTGAAAAAACTCAATTACTTAGAGAATTTACAGGCAATTTTAGAAATAGAATATTTATTTATGAATCTTATTTGAATTTATTTAACGATTAATCGTCCAGTTTAAATAATAAATCTCCCCCCATACCCTAAAAAATGACAAAAAAAATCACGGTTACCTTTATCGCTTTCTGCCTTACCTTGGGCATTGCCCAAGCTCAAAACGAATGGAAAATAGAGGCCAAAAATCCAAATCCGAATAATTATTACGGCGAAACCGTGGCCAATGGCATGATTGGCATCGTAAGCTCGGCCGAACCGCTCAAGGTAAAAGACGTTGTGCTGAACGGTGCTTTTGATACCTATGGCCGTGGACGGGTTTCTAATATCCTAAAAACTTTTGAGTTTGCCAATATGGATTTGGAAGTAGATGGCAAACGCCTTGGCCGAGCCGATATTTCTAATTTCATACAGACATTGGATATGAAAAACGCCCTACTTACCACTACCTTCGACCAAGAGAAGGTTTCGGTAAAAACGAACCTCATGGCCTTGCGACATTTGCCCCACACGGCTTTGATAGAAGTAGAAATCAAGGCCAAGGTGAACGTAACCATTACGCCCCACAGCGTAATGCAAGCCCCTGATATACTAAGGGACGTAACCAACCATTATCATATCATAGACCGCCCACATTCGATGATACCTTTGATGACCTCGGTGGCCAAATCGCCAACGGGCAGGCACACTTTGGCGGCCTCTAACTCTATTATTTTTGAAGAAGAAAGGGGCAAAGAACCTTATTTGATTCACGAAGAATGGGATTACGGAATGCACCGCCTAAAGTTTAATAAAACCCTATTGGCTGGCGAAACGTATCGTTTTACGGTGGTTGGCTCTGTTACCTCAACCGAACACGTTGCCGACCCCCACAATGAGGCTGAACGCCTAACGATTTTTGCGGCACTCGAAAAACGTGAGCGGCTTGTTCAACGCCATAAAGACGCTTGGGCAAAGTTATGGGAGTCGGACATAGAGATAGACGGCGACCCCGAAGTTCAAAAGGCTAGTCGCTCGGCTTTGTATCATTTGTACTCGTTTTGTAGAGAAGGCCAAGCCTATAGCCTTTCGCCAATGGGGCTGTCGGGCTTGGGATATAACGGCCACGTGTTTTGGGATACCGAGTTATGGATGTTCCCTCCGTTGTTGTTGCTACACCCCGAAATGGCAAAATCGCTCTTAGAATATCGTTTTGAACGCCTGCAAGCCGCCAAAAACAACGCCAAGTCGCATGGTTATCAAGGGGCGATGTTTCCTTGGGAGTCGGATAGCGAAGGCCAAGAAGCCACACCCGTTTGGGCATTGACTGGGCCTTTTCAGCATCATATTTCGGGCGACGTTGCCTTTGCTTTTTGGAAATACTATCAAGTAACCGAAGACAAAGTTTGGCTCAAAGACCGAGGATTTCCTGTGTTAAAAGAAGTAGCAGATTTTTGGGCAAGCCGTGTTGAAAAAGGAAAAGACGGTAAGTATCATATTATCAATGTGGTATGTGCAGACGAATGGGCCGAAAATGTGGACGATAATGCTTTTACCAATGGAATGGCCAAAGAAGTACTGGAATATGCCTCCGAAGCCGCCGAAATACTAAAAACAAAGCCCGACCCTCGCTGGGACGATGTGGCCAAAAACATGACCATTTTGCAGTTTCCTGATGGCACAACCCGTGAACACGCCACCTACAACGGCGAGGTTATCAAACAAGCGGACGTAAATCTGTTGTCGTACCCACTCAAGCAAGTAACTGACAAAGAGGCTATTAACCGAGATTTGAACTATTACGAAAAGGTTTTGGCCGATAATATCCCTGGTCGCCAAGGCCAAAGCCCTGCCATGGCCAATGCGGTTTATAGCATTTTGCACGCCCGCAATGGCAATACCGACAAAGCCTACCAGTTGCTCATTAAGAGTTATAAACCCAACGAAGTACCGCCATTTGGTGTACTGGCCGAAACCGCTGGCGGCACAAACCCGTATTTTGCAACGGGTGCAGGGGGCTTTTTACAAACCCTATTAAATGGTTTTGGGGGCCTAGACATTACCGAAGACGGTATCGAACAACTCAAAACCAAACTGCCCACCAAATGGAAATCGCTAACGCTAAAAGGCGTGGGCGTGGAGAAAAAGACTTATAACATTATGGCTGAAAAATAAGTAATTTTTGTTGATTGATATAACTCAAAGAGCCTAATAAACGAATCGTTTGTTAGGCTCTTTGGGTTTCTGATTCCGTGGTTGGTGGCTCACCAAAAACCTTTGCGAAAGCAATATTTTAAGCAGTTGATTCCGTGGTTGGTGGCTCACCAAAAACCTTTGCGAAAGCAACGTTTTAAGCAGTTGTTTCCGTGGTTGGTGGCTCACCAAACACCTTTGCGAAAGCAATATTTTAAGCAGTTGATTCCGTGGTTGGTGGCTTACCAAACACCTTTGCGAAAGCAATATTTTAAGCAGTTGTTTCCGTGTTTGGTGGCTCACCAAACACCTTTGCGAAAGCAATATTTTACGGCTCGAAGCCGTGCCACGCCTACTTTCAATTGCCGATAGTTACTTATCAGAAATTGGGCTTTAGGGCTTCGGTATGTCTTAAATAAAAATCGGTTACCACTTTCACGGCTTCGTCGGGGGTGTCCACCACGTGGAGCAGGTGCATATCTTCTGGACTAATGTTTTTTTCAGAAAGCATTACGTCCATCACCCAGTCGATGAGGCCACCCCAGAATTTTTTTCCTACTAATACAATCGGAAATTTGGCAATCTTATGTGTTTGAATCAGCGTAATGGCTTCAAAAAGTTCGTCTAGGGTACCAAAGCCCCCAGGCATTACGATAAAACCCTGTGAGTATTTTACAAACATGACCTTTCTTACAAAGAAATAATCAAAATCAATGCTTTTATTTAAGTCCACGTATTCGTTGGGGCGTTGTTCAAAGGGTAGTTCTATGTTCAACCCCACCGACTTTCCGCCTGCTGTTCTTGCTCCTTTGTTGCCAGCTTCCATAATCCCAGGCCCGCCGCCCGTAATTACCCCAAAGCCTTGTTGTACTAATTTTTGGCCAATTTCGTCAGCCATTTGGTAATACTGATTGTCGGGTTTGGTACGTGCCGAACCAAAAATAGAAACGCAAGGCCCAATCTTGGACATTTTTTCGATACCCTCCACAAACTCGGCCATTACCCTAAAAATCAACCAAGAAGCATCTGATTTTATTTCGCTCCAAGTGCGTTCGGCTTCGGTAAATGCCTCTCTAATTTTTTGTTGTTCGTGGTCTTGGGGGTCTAGTGTGGGTAAAGTCATCGTAGGTTTTGTTGTTTTGTTGATGTATAAGGATTGTTAAAACGCAAAAATGCTGTCATTTGTTATATCGTAAGTGGCTGTAAGCAATGAGCCATAGGCTTTTTCCGTGATTAGTAACTTACCAAATACCTTTGCAAAAGCAATATGCTTAAACAAATTGATTTGTTTTGCTATTTTGGTTCAACTATAATTTGTACGGAAATTCATTTTAAACCACCAAGGCTCAAAGACACCAAAAAATTAAAGTACTCAATTTCAATAACTTGGAGACTTCGTGCCTTAGTGGCTTTTTTTAATCCCGTACTAGTCATAGAAATACCCCTATTTTTTGCAAAATTGTCTGGTGTTGAGATCAAAAAGCCACTTAGCTCAAATTTACGAGGGTATTGCCTCTCAAAACAGGCAAAACATCATATAAATCGTGTTGAAGACAATAGGCAATATCTTTTTGAATACCCAAGCGTTGGAGTCGTTTTACGTGCGAAGAATTGGCCACACAGGCCATCAAATCGTTTTTACCTTCTTGGTATAGCCTAAGTGCCATGAGGGCGGCGTCTTCGTTTACGATAAATTTATCAAGAAGGCGTTCAACCAAAGCCCCAGCAAAAAGGGTATCTTCTAGGTTGGGTTTGCCTTTCCAGCCAGCGGCCAGTACCAATACGTCGTATTGCTGGTTGGCCAGATAGTTGGCCATTGCCCCAAGGTTCAGAAACGACCCTACCATTACTTTTACGGCATCTTTAGATTTGGTTATGGCCAGTGTGCCGTTGGTGGTGGTTACGGCCACGGTACTGCCCATGAGGTTTGCTTGCATATAGCTAAATGGAGAATTATCGAGGTCGAAACCTTCGGGTGTTTTGCCGTCTCGTTCGGCTGCGGCAAGGTATCCTTGATTTTGAAGGGCTTTACACTCGTTGATGGTGGCCACTGGAATAATCCCCTCCACACCATAAGCAAAGGCGGTGGTCATGCAGGAGGTGGCTCTAAAAATATCAACCACAACCACAATAGAATTTTGGATATTATGGAGGTGTAAAAGCTCGGGGGTTAGACAAACGTCTATGGTTTTCATAAAAATTTAGGTTTTTGGGTGTAAGCACTTACGCACGATGAGTGATTTTTATCAGCGTTCTATCATTTTTTTGAGGGCGATAATTTCGTCTCGATAGGCAGCGGCCGCCATAAAATCTAGGTCTTTGGCGGCACGTTCCATGTCGGCTTGTACTTTTTTGATTTGTTTTTCTATTTCGGGCTTGGTCATATAGGCCGTTACAGGGTCGGCGGCCATGCGTTGGCTGTCGTTACCAAACTGATAATTGGCCTTGGTAGGTTTGCCCATTACATCAGCAATAGAGGTTTGTTCGATAATGGCTTCTCGGCTTTTGAGTACGGTTTTTGGGGTAATGCCATTGGCCAAATTATACTCGTGTTGTATGGCTCGGCGGCGGTTGGTTTCGTCAATGGCTTTTTGCATCGAACCCGTCATGCGGTCGGCATACATCAACACCTTGCCGTGGTCGTTACGGGCGGCACGGCCAATGGTTTGTATCAACGACCGAATATCTCTTAAAAAACCTTCTTTGTCAGCGTCCATAATGGCCACTAGCGATACTTCGGGCAAGTCCAAACCCTCTCGCAATAGGTTTACACCCACCAACACATCAAATATTCCCAAGCGTAATTCTCTTAAAATTTCTACCCGCTCTAGGGTTTTTATTTCGGAGTGAATGTATCGGCCTTTAACACCCACCCGCTCCAAGTACTTAGACATTTCTTCGGCCATTCGTTTGGTGAGGGTGGTTATCAACACCCGTTCGCCAGCGGCAATTCGCTCATGGATTTCCCCCAAAAGGTCGTCTATCTGATTAATACTTGGCCTAACTTCTATCTCTGGGTCCAGCAAACCCGTTGGCCTGATAATCTGTTCTACCACCACGCCTTCGCTTCGGCGTAGTTCATAGTCGGAGGGCGTGGCACTCACAAAAACAGTTTGATTAGAAAGATTTTCAAACTCTTGAAACGTGAGTGGCCGATTGTCTAAGGCACTCGGTAGCCTAAAGCCATAATCGACCAAGGCTTCTTTTCTTGAGCGGTCGCCGCCCCACATCGCCCTGATTTGTGGCATGGTGGCGTGGCTTTCGTCCACCACCAGGAGGTAATCGTCTGGAAAAAAGTCTAGCAAACAAAAGGGTCGTTGGCCTGGCTCTCGGTTATCAAAATAACGAGAGTAGTTTTCTATGCCCGAACAATAGCCCAATTCTCGCATCATTTCCATATCAAACTCGGTGCGTTCTCTAATGCGGTCGGCTTCTTGGAGGCGAAGGTCTTTTTCAAAATATTTTATTTGAGCCACCAAATCGTCTTGAATTTGATGAATGGCATTTTGTAAAACGTCTTTGCCTGTAACAAAAAGATTGGCAGGAAAAATAGCCACGGTTTTTTCGTCGCCAAGGCGTTTGCCATTTTGAGGATTGATGCGTTGAATGGCCTCAATTTCATCTCCAAAAAAGATAATCCGATAACCAAATTCGGCGTACGGTAAGTAAATATCCACGGTATCGCCCTTTACCCTAAACGAACCTCTCGTAAAGTCGGCTTCGGTACGAGAATACAGAATTTCGACCAAGCGATACAAAAACTGATTGCGGGAGGTAACCTCGCCAACGCTAATCCTGACAATACTTTTGCGAAATTCTTCAGGATTTCCCATTCCATAAATACATGACACAGAGGCAATTACCACTACATCTCTCCTACCCGACATCAACGACGACGTAGTAGAGAGCCGCAGACGGTCAATTTCTTGATTAACCATCAAATCTTTTTCTATGTAGGTGTTGGTAGAAGCAATGTAGGCTTCGGGCTGGTAATAGTCGTAATAACTAATAAAATATTCAACGGCATTGTTCGGAAAAAAACTCTTGAACTCGCCATAAAGCTGGGCGGCAAGGGTTTTGTTGTGGCTAAGAATGA
>JAYWHL010000394.1:0-7757 GCA_043777715.1 Cytophagaceae bacterium
GAAAACGAATGATTAGGAACGCCAGTAAGGGTAATCTCAACGTTTTCGGAAGTATTAAAATTATCTTTATTTAAGCTAATTTTTTCGCTATTATACTGAATTTCAGCTATTTGTGATTCGTTTTTCTGATTCTTACCCAACACTACAATTTCGTGAATGGCTTGGGTTGAATCTCCAAAATTTCGCATCCAGTTGGTGTATGCCCTCAAAAAATAAGAACTATTTTTGAGGTTTGGATTTAGTACAAAATCACCATGAGAAACGCCATTTTTTACTTTCAAAACCTTAGTTTCGACGATATTCTGTTCTTGGTCAATCAAATCAACGTAAACCACCTTACTGATGGCATCAACAAAGGCTTGTTTCGTGTAAGTAAGGTAGGTTTTAAACCACAGGGTTTCGCCTAAATAATAGTTCGATTTGTTAGTATGAAAAACTATTTTTTCCTGCAAATGGCCATAGTCATTTTCATTGGTTGATGCTGGTATTTTTGCGATTAAATCCTCTATTCTTGGCTGAAAATCAATTGGTAGCCAATCCGCTACACGAAGATTACTAAACGAACCTACCATAAAAATATCAGAGACGGTATCAAAGAGTCCATACTGATTATACCCCACAACGTTTAGCTTTGATTCTATCCTAGAAACCTGATGATTAATATCAACGTATGGCCCTTTGTATTCGATTTTGGGAGTATAATGAATTTCAATATTTTTTGACAAATCCAAATAAGTAAGCGAGCCATTTTTAGTGATTAAACTATCAGGGTTTAATTTCCTGACACTCTTTTCGGTCGTTAGATTTCTGATAAAACTAGAGGATATTTTATCTGAATTTATATCCGAATACCCGTAAATATTAAAACCATCTTGGCTGCTGGTGTGCTGTGCCAAAGACTGCAAAAAATGCTTTGTAGAGCCTAAATAGGCATCTAATCGTTTTTCTTTCCAAATTATTATTTCTTGTGGCGAAGCCAGCATTTCCTCATAAAACGTATCGCCAGCAATCAAGAAATCAGTTTTTGAAACTTTAAATTGCTTCATCAAAAAGGTAAGTTTGTAGCCCAAGGCGAGGTTTTCAATCAAAATTGGTTGAGAAGATTTGGCAAAAAGTTGGTCTTCTTTTTTTTCAAAATCTATTACGTAAGGGTTCAAGATTTTACATTTTTGAGCATTTGGGGAGATTCCCAAAAAAACATCTTTAAATCTTTTCAGATTAGCTTCCCATGTTTTATCTCTTGATGATTTAACGGTTACCTCGTTGAGGAGTTGTTGGTTGGGTAATAAAGAAATCTCTATCACAACAACGGCGTTCTCTTCTTTTATCGTAATTGGACTTGATTTAGAAAAATATCCAACCAACGAAGCCACAACATTATAACTACCCACAGGAAGATTCTTAAATGTAAATTCGCCTGCTTCATTAGAGGACGTTCCCTTGGTGGTGTTACTAATAAACAGATTGACGAATGGAAGGGCTTCTTTTGTTTTTTCGTCTATAACCCTGCCCCTAAAACTCGTTTGTTGAGCCAAAGCTGACGTAGTAATTAATAAAAACAAGATGGCATATTTCATGGTAAGTGGCTTTTAGTAATTAGCTATTGGCTTGTTTTTCAATAGGTTATGCTCAAAATAGTGTAATGAAATTGGGTAATGAACAATTTTCAAAAAAAATGCAAAAAACGTAGGGACGAATAGTGTTCGTCCACATCATCAATCGAAGACGAATGCTATTCGTCCCTACAAATCAAATTTTGTCCAGCACCTTTTCCGTGGTTGGTGGCTTACCAAACACCTTTGCGAAAGCAATATTCTTAGACAAATTTCTATATTATGCTATATTTTATACAATCGTCTCTATTTCCGATAGTCCAATGGAGGTTTTCTGTCGCCAGCCAAAGACTTATATTCAAAAATTTTACTACCCCGCCTCTGGTATAATTCTTCTTTTGCTTTTTCAATAGTGGTCGTATTCATAAATAAATTTTGGGCGGTTAGGGCAATCGTTTTGGCGGCATTCATCATGCCTTTATGCCCAATACTCATGCCATTACAAGCAACGGCCTGCCAACTGTGTGCAGGCACGCCCGCCACCCACGTGGCCGTTGAAAGCCCAGCCGTAGGCACTACCCAGCTAACATCGCCAACGTCGGTGGAGGCAGGAAACGAAAGTCCTGAAATATATGGTTTTACCTCTTGGGCTGTGCCTATCAGGGCAAGGCTTTGTGCATTGACCGTAGCCCGAATTTTTTCAGCAAAAGCCAGTTCTTCTGCTGTATATTTCACGCCCCCAACTCCTTCTAAGCTCTTTTGCATTTCTTTTGCCAAAATATCATTCGGTAGCAAATTATACAAGCCCGCCAACACCTCAAAACTCATCTTGGTTTCGGTGCCGTGGGCGGCGGCTTCTGCCGTTTTCATAACTCGTTGCCATATTTCTTCCAAGCCTTTTGCACTTGGATTCCTGATGGTGTATTCAACCATTGCATAGTCTGGGACAATATTTGAGGTTAGGCCGCCATTTTTTATCACATAATGAATCCGAGTTTCGGGCGAGATATGCTCCCGCATTAGGTTTACCATGTGGTTCATAGCCTCAACGGCATCTAGGGCCGAGCGACCTTTTTCGGGACTTGCCGAAGCATGAGCAGCCAAGCCTTCAAAACTAAAATTTGCCACCCGATAAGCCAACGAAGAATTTGGACTTGCGTTATTATTATCGCCAGGGTGCCAGTGCAGCACCGCATCAATATCCTTAAAAATTCCTTCTTTTACTAAATACGTTTTTCCGCCACCTGCCCCTTCTTCGGCGGGGGTTCCTATTAGCCGAATCGTACCTTTGATTTTTGATTTTTCCATCCAATTTTTGATAGCAATGGCCGCCGCCACCGACCCTACCCCAAACAAATTATGACCGCAAGCATGGCCATAGGCATTTGGATATTTGGCTTTCTTGAAAGGTACGGCTTCTTGCGACAGCCCTGGCAGTGCGTCCATTTCTGCCAAAATTCCGATAACAGGATAGCCCGAACCGTAGGTGGCCACAAAGGCGGTGTTGATGTCGCCAACGCCTTTTTTGACTTCAAAACCAGCATTTTTGAGTTCATTCATCAGCGTTTCAGACGTTTTGGTTTCCAAATATCCTGGCTCGGCAAGTTGCCAAATTTTGTCAGAAATGGCACTGTACCGACTAAAATTTTGGTCTAGTTCTTGAATAATTTCTTGCTGACCAATGGCCATATTGCCAATACCAACCAAGAAGAATAGGAAGATTGTTTTTTTCATTGAGGGGTGATTCAAGGGTTGAAATAAGTCCTTAAATTACAATTTTTTTGGTATTTTTAGCGTACTAATCAACGGCTTATTGAATACAGCTACTATAAACTAAAAAAAAATGATTATCAGAATTGTAAGAATGACTTTTAAGGAAGACAAAGTTTTGAATTTTTTAGAGATTTTTGATGAATCTAAAACTCAAATTAGGGCTTTTGAAGGTTGCCAACACCTCGAACTTTTGCAAGACCAAACCCAAGCTAATGTTTATCTTACGTACAGCCACTGGCAAAGCCCCGAAGCCCTAGAATGTTATAGAAATTCTGACTTGTTCCGAAGTACTTGGGCTAAAACAAAAGTACTTTTTGCCGAAAAACCAATGGCCTTTTCATCGTTGAGAATCGAAGAAATTATTTTATAAAAAACTGAAAATGAGTGATTTATCTCTTTTTAAAAATTTATTTTCCGTGGTTGGTGGCTCACCAAACACCTTTGCGAAAGCAATATTCTTAGACAAATTTCTTTGTTAGGTTATGTTCAATAAAATTGTCAAAGAATCAGTTTTTTTCAAAAAAATGTTGAAAAATCGAAGTCTTATTTCAGAAAATCTTCAAAATTATCTCTACTTACCACGCCTTGCACTTTGAGCCGACAGGCTTCCACAAATGAAGACGAAAAGAAAACACAAAACGATTATATTTGTTGGCTGAACAATTGTTTTTCGATTTACAATGCCCAACGCTACAATACTTTAAGTTATGGACTACATCAAAATAAAAGGTTATAAATCAATCAAAGATATTCATCTTGAATTAAAACCGATTAATATTCTTATAGGGGCAAATGGCTCGGGAAAGAGTAATTTCATCTCTTTTTTTGAGTTTTTGAGTGCCATTTATGACAAAAGACTGAAAGAATATGTTGCCATGCGAGGCGGAGCAGAAAAGATATTGTACCTAGGCTCTGAAAATACGAAAGCTATCGAATTTACGACCAGCTTTGAAAATAATCTTAATGGATACCAAGCACGTTTACTTTTGGGAGATGAACATTTTGTGTTTTATAAAGAATACCTTGTTTATCAAAATCACTTAGGAGAAAATGTATCGAATTTTGGAACAGAGGCAAACATAAAATCAACGGATAATTACAGAGCCAAATATGTGATTCATCAGTTAAACAGTTACAGAAAATATCATTTCCACGATACAAGTAAAAATTCGGCTTTTTCCCAAATGAGTCATATCATAAATGACCAATATTATTTGTACGAAGAAGGAAGAAATTTAAGTGCTTTTCTCTATAATATTTACCTAAATCACAAGATAGTTTACAACAGGATTATATACACGATACAAAGCATAGCCCCCTATTTTTTAGATTTTTTCTTTCAAGCCAATCAAGAAGGCTACGTAAGGCTACAATGGAAAAGTAAATACAGCTCAAGCATTTATGGAGCATCTGACCTTTCTGATGGAACGATAAGGTTTATTGCACTTACGGTGTTGTTCATGCAGCCGATGCTACCAAAAAGTATTATTATTGATGAACCTGAGTTGGGTTTGCATCCATTTGCCATTGCCAAACTTGCAGGAATGATACAAAGTGTTGCTTCAAAAAACGTTCAGGTAATTATGGCCACACAATCCGTTGATTTGATAAATCATTTCTTGCCCGAAGACATTATCACCGTTGACCAAGTTAATGGCGAAAGCATTTTTAATAGACTTGATAACGAAAAATTACAAGAATGGCTCGACCTATACAGTATGGGTGATTTATGGCAAAGAAATATATTGGCAGGAGGCCAACCAAACAGGTAATTAAAAATGAAAAAACTAATCATTGTTTGTGAAGGTCCAACAGAGCAAGAATTTGTTAGAGCGATTATTGAACCTCATTTTTTGCCGAAAGAGATTTATACACCATGCCCACTAATAAAAAAATCGAGAGGGGGAATTGTTCCTTGGAAAACTCTAAAATCTCAAATACAGTATCATTTAAGAGAGAGTAACACAATCGTTACTACCTTGATAGATTATTATGGCATACCTGATAGCTATGATTTTCCTGGTTGGCAAGAAAGCAAACGGATTGCAGACAAAACTAAACGAATGGAGTTCCTTGAAGATAAAATGCTGGAAGATATTGATACAAACCTAAGCCCTTGTTTTGTCCCGTATTTTCAACTTCACGAATTTGAAGGATTGCTTTTCAACAATCTTGAAGCATTTGAATCTACTTTTGAACCCGAAGAGTTTATTGATAAAAAAGAATTAATACATATTCTCAGTCAATATCAGAATCCAGAATTGATGAATGATAACCCAGCAACTGCTCCTTCAAAAAGGTTAGAAAAACTTATAAAGGGTTATAAGAAAGTGGTTTATGGCTCTATGTTGGCTGAAAATATTGGTCTATATAATTTAAGAAAAAAATCTCCACGATTTAATAATTGGCTTGATAGGCTAGAAAACAGTTGTAACAAAATTTAAAGCTCATTCACAAAAATAAGGGCGTATTCCATTGTTAAATAAAACTCTAATTTATTAATCATTGCCAACCACAGGAAAAACAATTTCTGAAATCAAAACGTTTAAATAACTTCAAAGAACCTTAATTACCCGATAATGAAGAAACTATACACGCTACTACTGGCCATGCTCCCGATTTTGGGTTTTGCTCAAAACAAGGTAACCATCAAAGGAAAAATCACGCAGGGCAATACTAACTTGCCAATTTATGGAGCGAATATCCTTATTTCGCAAACAGGTTACGGTGTTTCGACCGATTCTTTGGGTAATTACGAAATGAGTATTCCGAAGGGGAGTTTCTTGGTTAGGATAAGCCATCAAGGGTATTTTAGCAAAAATTTTCAGCTTGAGGCCACCAAAAATATTATTTTAAACTTTACACTTGACGAAAAAGTAAACGATTTGGCAGAGATAGAAATCAGTGCCAAAAGTGCCGAACAAAACGTAAAGAGCCTAAGCACGGGGGCTTCGAGTTTGAACTATAAAGCCCTAAAAAAACTACCTACATTGCTTGGGGAGGTCGATATTATTAAAAGTCTTTTTACGCTCCCAGGCGTAACAACCGTGGGCGAAGGAGCATCGGGCTTTAATGTTAGGGGCGGCAATATTGACCAAAATTTGATTTTATTGGAAGAAACCCCCATTTTCAACTCTTCGCATTTGATGGGTTTTTTCTCTGTTTTTAATCCCGATGCTTTCCGAGATTTTAACTTTTATCGGGGGGGCGTTCCTGCACAGTTTGGTGGACGGGTGTCGTCGGTGTTGAGTGTCAATCTGAAAGATGCCAATGCTAGTAAATTATCAGTAAGTGGGGGCATTGGCACCATTGCCAGCCGACTGTTTATCGAAAGCCCAATTATTAAAGACAAACTTAGTTTTTTTGTGGCAGGGCGGGTTTCGTATGTGGATCAAGTTGTCAAACTTTTCAATATCAAACGTTTGGCAGGCAGTAAGGCCAATTTTTATGATTTAACGGCCAAAATAGAGTACAAACCAAGCAAAAAAGACAGAATATCCATTTCGGCCTTTGTTGGAAACGATAATTTCAAACTCGCCAAAGATACCATCGCCGCCATCGACGAAAACAGCGATGCCCGCTATAACTGGACCTCCAGAAACTTATCAGCGTCTTGGTCGCATTATTTTGGGCCAAAATTTACCCTAAAAACTTTCGGTATTTATTCTAATTACAACGTCGATATTATCAATACCGATTCGCTTTCGGCTTTTACGCTCAATAGTTCTATTGACTACAAAAGCCTAAAATCGACTTTGATTTTTACCCCCAACGAAAAACACGAAGCCGAAATTGGGTTTCAAGTTAATAGCTATCTCGTAAAACCTGGGAGTTTGTTGCCAACGTTGGCAAGTTCTAACAAAAACCCTGTGATACTCCCCAACGAACGTGCCTTGGAATCAGCCATTTTTGTAAACGATAAAATTAAAATTAGTCCAAGATTTGATGTGGGGCTTGGGTTGCGTTTTGCGGTGTATCAAGCCCTTGGAAAAGCCAAAGTTTATCAATACGAAAACGGCCAAGCTCGCTCAACACTAACCCTAAGCGACTCTACAACATTTGGCGATGGGGAGACTATCAAACAGTATTCGAGTTTTGAGCCCCGAATTTCGTTTAATTATAGTTTCAATGCCCAAACCAGCATCAAAGCAAGCATCAACCGAATGAGCCAGTTTATTAATTTGCTCTCAAACACCACCGCCGCCTTGCCAAGCGACCGATGGAAACTGAGCGATGTTTACACCAAGCCACAGTTTTCAGACCAATTTTCGTTAGGAGTTTTCCGAAACTCAAAAGATAAAACTTATGAAATTTCGACTGAATTTTTCTACAAAAAACTCCATAACGCCATTGATTACAAAGATGGCGAAACCTTGATTTTGAATCCAAAGGCCGAAACCGTTATTTTACAAGGCGATGGTTTTGCTTATG
>JAYWHL010000395.1:0-2796 GCA_043777715.1 Cytophagaceae bacterium
GCCCGTGTGGTTGCCCCCACGAGTGTAAAAGGATTGAGCGAAATTTGCACACTCCTAGCACTGGGGCCTGAATCTAACAAAATATCAATTTTATAGTCTTCCATGGCCGAATACAGGTATTCTTCAACCACGGGATTGAGCCTATGAATCTCGTCGATAAACAGTACGTCATGGGTTTGGAGGTTGGTTAATAACCCTGCCAAATCGCTGGGCTTGTCCAATACTGGCCCTGATGTTATTTTGATACTTGCCCCAAGTTCGTTGGCTACGATATTAGACAGCGTGGTTTTGCCCAAGCCTGGCGGGCCGTGCAACAACACATGGTCTAGGGCTTCGCCACGTTTTTTGGCTGCTGCCACAAATACCTTGAGGTTGTCTAGTACTTTGTTTTGGCCCGCAAAGTCGTCAAACGACAAAGGCCGTAGGGCTTTTTCAACTTCTTTGTCGGCCAAGTCTTGGGTTTCGTTGTTTCCTTTTAGATAGTCTTCACGCATTGGTTTTCAAAAATAAATTATGTCCAAATATACGGCCTATTCTTGTCATAAGTGGTAGTGATGAATGATAGATTACGGGATAGTTTTTGGTTGCGACTCCAAAAATGGCTAAACGACTTTTGTTTTTCTGGAAGGGTAGGCTTAAATTTTCTGCGGAGTAATCGCCCTATTCGGATACGCTTAGCCCAGTAGTTATTGTTAGCATTTTGAATACAAGTACTGTAAATCAAATAGCTTTGTTTCAATAAAAAATACGAAAATTTATTACTATTCTTGATTTACAAAAATAATTTTGCTATCATTTTATTACAAAAAATGATATATTTTACTATCATTCTGTTACAAAAAATGATTATATTTACTATCATTTTTTGTAAATCTAATTTATGCACTATCGTAATTTATTAAAAGAACTTCAAGACTGGAAGCATTCAAATACTCGTAAACCTTTGATAATCAGGGGTGCAAGACAGGTTGGCAAGACAACCCTTGTTAATGAATTTGGGCTTCAATACAAACAATATATTTACCTCAATTTAGAAAAAAAAGAAGATGCCGCAATTTTTAAAACCTACACACATTTTTCGGCTTTGATAGATACTATTTTTTTCTTGAATGATAAGGATATTCGAGAAACAGATACCCTAATTTTTATTGACGAAATTCAAGAAGTGCCAGAAGCCATTAACTTATTACGATATTTTTATGAGGATTTTTCGCAATTTCATGTCATCGCATCAGGGTCTTTATTAGAAACAGTTTTGAACGAAAAAATAACTACACCAGTTGGTCGGGTGGAGTATAAGGTTTTGCGACCAATGGCATTCAACGAGTTTTTGAACGCCATAAACGAAACCCCCGCCCTAAAACAATATCAGAACGTACCTATTGCGGCATTTGCCCATGACAAACTCCTACAACTATTTCATACCTACACGCTAATTGGCGGTATGCCCGAAATAGTGAAAAACTATGCCCAAAACCGAAACCTAACTGCTTTGTTATCCATTTATGAATCTTTGCAGTTTTCGTATATAACCGATGTAGAAAAGTATGCTCGCAATACTACAATGGTACAGGTTATTAGGCACATTATTAAGAGTATGGGGTCAGAAGCTGGCAGTAGAATAAAGTTTCAGAATTTTGGACAATCTAATTATGGTAGCCGTGAAGTTGGAGAGGCCATTCGTACCATCGAAAAAACGTTATTGCTACATTTAGTATATCCCTGTACGAGTACAACATTACCCCTTTTTCCAGACAAAAAAAAGTCGCCCCGTTTACAGCTACTAGACACTGGGCTGATGAATTTTGTGGCTGGTATTCAAAAAGAAATAGTAGGTTCGGCCAACTTAGAAAAAGTATATCAAGGCAGGCTAATTGAGCATATTGTTGGGCAAGAACTATTGGCCACAAAATATAATGTTATGAGCGAGTTACATTTTTGGACTCGTGAAAAAATAGATGCAAATGCAGAGATTGACTATATTCATGTTTTTGACGGACAGCTTATTCCTATCGAAATAAAATCGGGAGCTACGGGTAGGTTACGGTCTTTACACTCGTTTATAGATGCTTCGCCCCAAGACTTGGCCGTAAGAATTTATGGCGGAAAACTAGGTATTGATAAGCTAACAAGCCCAAACGGAAAAATTTTTTACCTGCTCAATCTACCCTATTATCTTACAGGCCAAATAGACCAATACCTGACTTGGTTTAGGGCTGAGGTAAGTGCTGGCTCTTTTGCAAAAGGGAAATAGGCTTATCGGGTCGAAAATTTGATATAAAATTCCAATTTAACCCTACAACGGATTTGCCACAGTGTCATTTTTCATATCTGATTCATAAACGACTTAAAATAATTTAAAGAAAAAAACTGCAACACATCATCTTTAGTAACCCTGAATTTTTCGGGCCTGTGGTTGCGGGTTGTGTTTTTTCTTGTAATTTTACTAAAAAAAATACGACCATGAGTTCACTTGTTTTTCATATCGAAGCAGATAAGGCCGATGTCAATTTGTTAGAAAGCATCAAGGCTTTTTTTGGGAGTCAGAAAGTTGAAATCTTGGTAAAATCAGAGTATTCTCTGCTCGAAACCATAGAAAGGAATAAAAAATCAGGTATTTCATATCAAATTCCATACAATGAGGTGGCTAAATTAGCCGATTCATTAGAGGCTGATGAAGAAACTGATGTTATTTCAGAAATACAAAAATATAAGCGTGTCAAAATATGAGAAATGCCACCCTTACGCCAGATGCTCTTGAAGGCATGGCAGATTGGGCAAAATTTGAGCCTAAAA
>JAYWHL010000396.1:0-2790 GCA_043777715.1 Cytophagaceae bacterium
TAGGCAATGTGCTTTAGGCGTTTTTTGTTCTTATTTTGATACAAAAATAAGGCTAAATCTTGAAAGCAACAATGTAAGCACAAAAGCAAAACATAATTGTTTGCATTTGATTTGGCAAACCCTTTTTGAACAATTGCCAACGGCCAATAGCTATCAGTCAATGGCCTTATCTTGCAAATGGATTAGGCTGTAAAATAGGCAATAGGCCAAGCCAATAAAAACAGAAAATTCAAGGGTCATCACAATTGCCGTAGGGTTATGAAACGAGTGCAGTACATACCTTGAGAGCCGAAAAGGATGTACGAAAAAATCCCAAGAATTGAACCGTACAATTCGCCCTAAAAAGATACCATAGCCCGACAAAGCAATGGCCAAAACCGAAGCTAAATTACTAAACCACCCAGAGAACGCCCTAGTCCAAACCCGCTGAATCCAATACAAAGACAAAAGCCCGCAAGCCAAACTTACAAAAGCATAACAAAAAAACATGATTTGATGGTGCCAATACAAATTGCCTTGGGTGGGGTATAAATGCACAAAATCGGTAATGAGATAAGGGGCATTCGGAAAAAACAAAAGCCATAATAAACTCATAAACAAGACTTTAGCCTTTGGAGTATGGTGATAGGTATCCGTTTTTTCTAACCTAAGCACAATAAAAACGGGTATCCAAGCCAAAAACAAATTCCAATTTAATCCAAACATATACCAATTGTGCAAAAATACAATCTTGGCAACAAAAAGCCCAACACCCATGGCCGACATCAGCCCCAGTACTAGCAAAACTCTAAAACGATTGATGGACATTTTTTTGGGGGGGTATTTATTATTTTATTCTTCTATTTTACTGAAATACAGATAGTTATAAGTCAAAGCATTAATAATAGAATAGCCAAAAAAGAAAATAAAAACTTCAAAACTGTTTATCAGATTACGGTTCAAAGTATTTCTTTTATAATCAAATCCAAAACTAAAAACCCAAATCCAAAAACAAATTATACAAGCCAAGGAGAGATACGTTTCAAGATTTATCACTAGCCATCTCTTTATAAAAAATAGTACAATTTCAATGATTCCTTGCGTAAAAAGTGCAATAAAGTAACCAATAAAAAGTAATTCCCAATATACATTTATAGTATTTGAGGAAATAAACGCAGTAATACTGATTGCAAAAAGATGCCCGAAAAATGGAGAAATAAAAATAGCTGCTGTTCTCATAATTTTAGAAAAATAATGGTTAGTTAATTGACAATCAACACTAAATCAATGCAACGATTCAAAAATTCTTTTTTCTTCATAATTCCATGATTTCCAGTCTTTTCGGGGGTAGTTTGCTTTAAATATTTTTATCCTATCCTGAATAAATTCCCTTTCTGAAACGGGATTATCGCTGTACCTATAATTACCAAAATTGGCACAAAGGTCAAGGTTTACCTTCGGGTTGTTTAACAACGATTGTAGTTCGGGCAATACACTATCGCCAATTTCTATCAAATACATTACGTCAGCCTTTTGTTGTCTATTCGCTTGGTTTTGGGCAATTAGCTTGTCCCAGTTTACAAAACAACTGATTATCAGTATGATATACGTTAAATTGGTATTGGTTCGTAACAAAAACCAAGCTGTTTTTAGCTCTTTTACCTTCCAAAAAGTCGTTATTAAACCAAGGCTTGTCATCAGTAAATAAACATAAACACCGATACGTTTGTAGGTAAGGCCAAACTCGGCAATATACAGTTGGTTTTTATAGATGATACCCAAAAGCAACAAGCCATTTTGCACAATCCAAACATAGGCCAAACCCAGCAGCCATCGATTGTTTTTATAGAAATTTTGGTTGCCTCTGAAATAATAAAGGATAATGACTATTGCAAACAAAATACTGAAAATCAAAGTATTAACGCCATTATGAACATATTCAGAGTAGGTCATATCTTGAGGTAAGCCTTTTTTAGAAAACATAAAAACAAGGTCTATAACATTAAAACACAACAGTAGGGCATTGAGCATCAACAACATAACTACGCCTTTTTTATGCTCTAATTTCAAGGCCAAAATTTCAATGTGTTGTTTTACTTTGGCTTTAATTCTCGTTAAAATATTCGATTTTTGAGCGTCCCAAGCAGTCAGTTTATCACTACCTGTTGGCTCGAAAAAGCCCGTTAGCCAAATCCAGCCAACAAAACCAAATATGATTTTACTGACCGAGATATTAAGTTGAAAAAAGTTAAAAAAATCTGCAAAAACTGGACTGGCATTGGCATACAATACAAAAAATATAAACGTAACTGCCACTGGAACGAGGTATATCATGGCGGATTTTAGATAAAAATTGGACTTTGCTTCTTGCTTTTGTGGATTCACAACGTCTATTAAATTTTTAATCAGTTTTGCAAAAAATGGAAACGATAACGAAGCAAGGCCATGAAAAAACGAAATATACAAAGACGTACTGGGGCTATAACTAATGCCCATCAATAGAATTATAGAAATAATATTAGCAAATAAGGCCAATTGGCTATGATGCCAAACCAGTAAACTTGCCGAAACAATAGCCCCCAAACTTAGCACTTGCCAAGAACGCTGAACAAGTAGGTTTGGAGAAATTATACCCAAACAAACTATGATTAAAACATTAAAAAGTAGAAAATTAATACCTGCCGACTGGTCATAAAACAGATAGGTATAAGCAATGACAGCAATGATTAGTACCAAATTTTTGAGTTTCATAATTACGTTATTTTAAAGGGTTTCGATATATTATTTCACAAATTACTTTGAATCACAAAG
>JAYWHL010000397.1:0-2778 GCA_043777715.1 Cytophagaceae bacterium
TTAAAGTGCTGATTATTAAATATATAATCATCTTCAAATGCTTGCTCAACGCTCAAAGTATAAACTGGGAAATTTGTATTTTCGATTCTAAACTGAAAGTAATTGTTCAGTAATCGTCGGGCTACTTCAAACAAAACAAGGTTCATACCTTCGTCAAACCTAAGGCCATCATACGATTTTTTGAATGTTGTTTTAAGCCGATTTTCTATTTCGGGTAATAGTTTTTCAAGGTCTTTTTTCTCAATTTTTCCTCCTTGATTTTTGATAAATTCCAAGTCAATTTCTTCTAAAGTTTTATGAATCCAGTTTCCAAATTTATCTGAACCAATTTGCTCGTTTACTTCATCTTTAGAAGAAATTTGAGCAATACGCTTGAAGTAAAACTTTAGGCTACATTGCACATAATCGTTAATAAACGTGGCATTAAAGCCTTTTTCAGCTAAAGTACCTTGCAAAAAATCTATTATTTCATTTGTTTTTGGAATACTAATTTCATCAGAAATTTCAAAATGATTGTGGTTTTCTCCAAACGAAACCATTGGATAGGTCAATGTTATTTTTGGATTTATCTTTACGAGTTCATGCTCAATTTGCAATAAAAACCTGCTTTTTTCAGCACCTCCATAGGTATTACTGGGCAAAACATGAAGCAGGACGATTTCGTTGGCACGTTGTAATAACCTAAAAAAGTGATAGGCCATCACTGCGTCCATTTCGCCATGGGTGGGCAAACCAAATTCTATACAAGCATCAATCGGAATTAAGGAATTTGCTTTTTTTCCTTGGGGCAAAACGCCTTCGTTTACCGACATAACGATGAGTCGTTCAAAGTCTAAGGTTCGGGTTTCTAACATTCCCATAATTTGGAGCTTAGAGATGGGTTCGCCACTAAACGGAATCTTTTCTTTTTTGATGAACTCGTATAAAAACACCCTGAAACTCTTAAAAGGCACTTTATCCTTTCTTGAAGCTAAAATATCCTCTAATCTTTTGATAATTGTAAAAAATACAAATAGATATTCTGTTTCGATAATATCATTTTTTTTGGCTAAAATGGGCCTCAATATTTCTATTAAATCATAAAAACATTTGATGGCCTTACTGGCATTTTGATTCCAACGGCTAAATAATATTTTGAAAATTTGATTATCTTCGGCAAGGGTAATAAGCTCATTTTCAGACAAAAAGACCAAGTTTTTTTTAGAAATTTCCAGTAAAACCTTTTTGATAATACTTGGTTTTAATTCGCTTTCTTCATCAATATTTTTACTTTCTTCAATGGCCATTTCGTAGCTTCTTATCAAAGGGTGATTCAAAACCTTTGAGATATGTTTATGGGCATATTTTGGAATACTTACGAGTTGGTTGTCCTTGTTTTTGAACTCAACTACATTTCTTTGTAACTCAAAAAGGGCATCAATTAACGAAAAAAACTGTGCGTTTTTCAAGGATTGCCCCATCGTAACGTTTAGGTCATCAATGTTGTCATTCAACGAAAAAAGTAGCGGTTGTAACAAGGCTTCGTCCCCCAAAACGATAGCCGTTTGTTGGGGTAGGTTTTTGTTTTTTTTATCGTCTTGTAACCAACTTTCGTAAATATTACTAGCAACTTTAGTTTGCATAGAGGCATTGGTTAGCCCAATTATTTTGATGTTTTTTGGAGATTTTGTCAATAGATTTTGCTGCCAATTCCAGTCTTTTCCGCCAATTTTCCGATGTTCTTGGTTTTTTGCTCCTTTATAAATTCTCAACAAATTACCAGCTTCCATTTTTGGACTGTTCATATACAAATCATCTGTGTCCCACAATACTTCCGCTCGCTTTGCTTTGATTAAATCTCTGAATATTTTCTCTTCCGAATCGCTCAAGGCATTAAAGCCAACAAAGTAATAAAAATCGAATTTTGGTTTTTCTATCAAAAATTTGTATGTATTTTCTGATAATATTTTGTAAGCTAAACCCCTGTAAACCAGCCCTTTTGATAATAATTTATGCTTTAGGTTTAGATATACTAGTCCAAGGTTTTCAAACAATTTAAAGTATTTATCCATTACCGAACTACCCGCAATTTGTGTTTGGGTAATGTCCCAACGCTCAATGGCTTTGGCATCGCTTACCCACTGAAAAAGTGCTTTTGCATCTGCTTCGCTAAGGTACTGGTCTATTTTGTCAAAATCTTGTAGGAGTGTTGGCGCCCAAGTAACGAATTTATCAAAGTCTATTTGAGGATTTATTTCTTTAAAAATATCATAAAGCTCAAACAAAAGTGCCACGGGTTCTATTTGTTTTAATGAATTTGTTTGAAAAACGAAATCGTCAATGGCCAAAACCTCTGGGGCTAAAAACGGAATTTCACTCAATTGCGAAAGTTCATGTTTGAAGAAAAAAACCGCCCGACGAGAGGGTAAAATCACAGATATTTTTGATAATTCATTTAGTTTTCGGGAGTCAAAAATGTGTTTGGCGGCTTTTTGTAGAAATGTTTCCATGGGTTGTTGAATATAAATGGCTAATTTTTTAAAGATAAAATCCCGAAGGGTTTATACTTCGGGATTTAAGGTAGCCTAAAAATTGTTAAAAATCAAATCACAACTTTTTCATTTTTAGGGGCGAAATATTGCATGATTAGCCAAGCCAATAAATAGGCACTTCCACAAATAACAAACAAAATGTTATAGCCAATGGTAATATTTCCAGCCAATTTATATTTGTCTAGTAATATTCCTACCACGAGTGGAAATAAAATACCTCCAACCGAACCCGCCATTCCACCAATTC
>JAYWHL010000398.1:0-2773 GCA_043777715.1 Cytophagaceae bacterium
AAAAGAGCTTCCCTTGGACGACTCTGTACAGTATTGATTATCAATCCAATACAAAACAAAATAAAGATAATGGGTACAAACGGATAACCCCAAACTTTGTAAGGTCGTGGAGCGTTGGGCATTCTTTTTCTAAGGATAAAAACGCCCAACGTAGTACAACCATAAAACAGAAATGCCGCAAAAATGAGCATATCGGTCAATTGGTCGAAACTTCCCGAAAACACCAACAGGCAAGTCCAAAAACATTGAAGCCAAAGCGAATTGTTGGGGGTTTTATACACGGGGTGGATTTGGGCGGCGACCTTAAAAAATAGTCCCTCTTGTGCCATAGCCAAATGGTTGCGGGCGTTGAGTAATATCGTGGTGTGAGTACAGCCCAGTGTTGTGATGATAATCAGGATAGAAATAAAAACAACGCCACCTTGTCCCCAAAAACTCCGCATGGCCTCCACCGCAGCAATGGCATTAGGCGTATGGGCTATGTTAATGAGCTGGTTTACAGGTAGTAATACCATGTAAGTGAGGTTGGTGAGGGTATAGATAGCAATAACAATCATAAGCCCCCAAAACAATACTTTAGGTAGATTTTTATTCGGATTTTGAATCTCGCTGCCAATATTTCCTACACTATTCCAACCTTCATAGCCCCAAAAAGCCGCTAACATGGCTGTAAAAACACCTTTGAGCAAAGCCGAAAAAGTGGGAGTTACGTATCCCGTGGCATCTTGGCTAAGGTTAGAAAAATGGGCTTGGCTACTGGTTAATCCAAAGACAATGATACTGGCCACCCCAGCCACAACGGTATAGATAATAACCTTGCTGATGTCTGCTCCAAATTTCACGCCTCGGCCATTTATCCATGTCAAAGCCGTGATAATGGCCACGGTTAGTAGTTTTACACTTAGGTTCTCGAATGGATAAATTACGCCAAACAAACTAAAGTGAGTCCAAGCACCAGTGATTTCGGGCAAAGGCACTAACGAATTAAAGGATTGCGAACAAACGTAAGCAATAGAAGCAATGGCGGCAGTTTTGATGACCGAAAAGATACTCCAACCAAATAAAAAGGCAAAGAATTTTCCATAAATTTTACGATAATAGCGGTATTCGCCACCTGTGCCAGCCATCATACCCGCAATTTCGGCATTAGACAAAGCCCCCGCTAGGCTGATGAGTCCCCCCAAAATCCAACAAGCCAATACCCACATTGGCGATTGCAATTCGGCTGACATAGGAGCAACTTTTTTGTAAATGCCCGAGCCAATAATAGAACTAACAATCAAGGCAATGGCCGAGGGTAAGGTTATGGCCGAAGCCAAGGAAACTTTTTGTTTAGACATTTTTTAAGATAAATAGTAGAGGATAAAGAAGATACGAGTAATAAAAAATAGCACGTGTTGAATCGTTATGATTTTTTTACGAATATAACAAAATTTGGTTCAACTAAGGTTTTTGTTGGGCTTGGAATCAGATACCCTTCCACCCCCTCTACAAATTTAGATTGATAGAAAAATTTGTCTCTACTGGTTTTTGTGGTAGTTTAGGATTCAACCTAAAATAAGGTTGAACAGCATCTTTTTAACCTTCCTTTACAAACCGCCTTTGGTCATTACGTATTTTCTCAATAACTTGCCATTAATCAAACAACCACTAACAATAGTTTGCTATTCGTTAGTGGTTTAACAGGCTTTTGAAACATATCCTTTGCTTGTTTTGTTGCTAAATTTATACACTAAATACCGAATCACTCATTATTCACACATGAAAAAAGCTATATTTTTGATCCTCTTTTTTGTAACGATAACGCCCGTTTTTGCTCAAAAAGATTTATACAATCGCCAAACCTTAAAACGACTCCAAGCCCAAGCCAACGACCTAAAAACCCAAGAAGATTTGCACCACAGTAAGGCAATGACTTGGGCCAAAGCCAATGGTTGGGATAGTTATATTAAACAAAAAGACGGCTCCGTTTGGACATTGCAAAGGCTCAATGCCTTGGGCGAGCCTATTTACTACAAAACCCATAGCAATTTTGCCGCTGGCCAAACTACCCGCACCAACAGTATCTATGATGGCGGTAGCTTGGGGTTAAAACTTAACGGAAACAGTACTTTTATGGTAGGTAAGTTAGGTATCTGGGACGGCGGTGCGGTGTTAAGAACCCACCAAGAATTTGGCTCTAGGGTTACACAATTAGACAATGCAAGCACGACCGACGCCCACGCAACGCATACATCGGGAACTTTAGTGGCAGGGGGAATCAACGCCATAGCAAGAGGAATGTCGTTTGGGGCAAATTTGTCAGCTTATGATTTTAATAATGATACCTCTGAAATGACAGCCGCTAGTTCTAATTTGTTACTCTCAAACCACTCTTATGGTGCCATTTCGGGTTGGAATTTTAGCTCTACTCGCAGCCGTTGGGAATGGTGGGGCAACGATAAAATGAGCCTTACCGAAGACTATAAATTTGGTTTTTATGAAGAAAGTTGTGCCGCTTGGGACAAAATTGCCTACAATACGCCCTACTATTTAATCGTACAGTCGGCAGGTAACGAACGTAACACCATTGGCCCAGCCGAAGGTACTTGGTATTTTTTGGGAAGTAGCACCCGAGACAGTAGCAAAGCCGTTCGGAATCAGAGTCTAACCTACGACCTTGTTGATACCCACGGAAACGCCAAAAACACGCTTACCGTAGGAGCCATCACTACTTTTCCAACGGGGGCATTAACTCCATCTGATATTAGAATGTCGAGTTTTAGTAGCTGGG
>JAYWHL010000399.1:0-2770 GCA_043777715.1 Cytophagaceae bacterium
AAATTGGCCAGTAGCAAAACAGGCACCACAACCAAGCCTTCCAGATATTCGGGTTTGCGGAGAAAAAGTTTACTTATCCAGTCGAGATTGAGGCATACCGCCAGCCATATTGCCACACACACAATCACAAACCATTTCATTACCTCTGCAAAAACCTGTGGGGCGTTGCGGTCTTGGGCTTTTGAAAAGAAAAAAGGCTCGGCGGCGTACCTAAATGCTTGGGTGGCCAGGGCCATAAAAATACTTAGTTTGTAGCAATTGCCATAAATACCAAGGGCGTCTTTGCTGGTTCGGTGTGGGTAAAATTCTAGGGGCAGAAAATCTTTGAGCATCAGTCGGTCGGCCATGAGGTTTACCGTACCAGCCAAACCCATAATCAAAATTGGATACGCATAAACCCACAAAATTTTGAATTGAGCAACATCTATTTTGAACTTAAAGTTTGTGAGTTCCCGCCAAAGCATGGGAATAAATGCCGCATTGGCTATCAGGTTGGCCAAAACAATATACCCAACCCCCAAAACTGGCGAATATATAGACCCAAAAACGGGCTTTAGGAATAGTAAAAATTTATCGTCTTGGATTCCTTTGCAAAACCAAAAGAAGAAAAAATTGAGACCAACATTTATAAAAATATTGGCAAGGCGAACGCTAACAAATTTCTTTGCTTTTTTTTCTAACCGTAACCTAGCGAAGGGTATGGCCACGATGGCATCAATGGCCACAATAATAGCCAACCATCTAACCAACAGATCGTTATTGGGATAACCAAACCAATTGATAATGGGCGAAGCAAAGGCATAAATTAGCCCCGACATCAGCAAGCTACTGATAATAATGGCACTTTGCACGAGGTTATAATAATCACTGGCTTTGTTTTTTTCTCGGGCGGCATACCTAAAAAACGCCGTTTCCATGCCATACGTATAAAGGATATTAAGAATACCCACAGCCGCATAAAGTTCTATTTGAATGGCCATTTGTCCAGCAAAAAACACCTTGGTATGCAGGCCCACAAGGGCATAATTGATAACCCTACCAAGAATACTACTTACGCCATAAAGGGCGGTTTCGGAGGCTAATTTTTTGAGTACGCTCATAGAAAAAGGGGGTATCTATTTTCGGAGGTTTTTATTCAATGCCTCAACCAACTGATATACGGTTGAACATGGATTTTGGAGATGATATTGTTTGCCAGAATGAGATAAATGTAACCTTTTGGCGTTTCTTATGGCAATGTGAATTTTGTTTAAAAACATTGGATAAATGCTTTTAACAAAGTCTTCATTTTTTCCTTCTTTTTCATAATTAAAATTGAATTTCTCAGATAATTTCTCAAAAATCTGTGTCCTATGCAACGACGATTCTGTGTATTCTTCGTGTAAAACTAGCCATAGTTCAAAACAATCGTTTGAAAAGGCACAATTTATACCTTCACGCTTTGCAATTTCTATGGCATTGTTAAAATCTTTGTTGCCTTGTTCTAGGTTTTCATATTTTACGTCCCTATCAAAAACTACCCAAATTTCTTGGTCATTATCTTTTTCAATAGTATTAGTCAGCTCAATTACTTCTTTAACTAAGGCGGTTCTTGAACGCCCCAAGCCAATGGCTTTTACGTCGGTTTGTGTTGTTACTGGAAAAGAGTTGAAATAGGCTGGTTCGGTATTTTTGCCTTCGCAATATATCAAAAAGGTCTTTTTTATAGCGATATTTCTTTCTTGCCTAGCCGAACTTTGTTTATTAAACCAAGGCTTTTGCTTATCGTTTTCTTTTACGTGCTTTGATTTCTTTCCCATTTATTCAAAAATACTGTTTAGGTTTTTTACAAAAGGAATAGCCCCGTATTTGCCTTTGATATAATCTTTTTCAAAAGAAGCATCGTTTCTGACGGCCTTAATTTCAGCTAATGAATACAATGAAGTTTCTCCTTTTAGGTTTTTTTCTGTCAGATAAACCTGGTCTCTTCTTAATAAATCTTTGTCCAATAGATTGATATCATGTGTAACAAAACAGAGTTGAGCGGCTTTATTTTCCTCCGAGTTGAATAGCTTAATAATAGCCTTTGTAAGAAGCGTATGGAGTTTTGAGCCAAACTCATCAATAATAATTATGCCATCATTTTTAAGATATGCCAAGATAATCCCTGCATAGCTAAATAATTTTTTTGTTCCTTCTGAGGCATATTCATTAAAGTCATAAAATTCAGGCGTTCCTTTATTGCCATATTCATCAAAAATATCTTGTTTAGACAATACTGGATTAAGGTACTTGGTAAATTCATCCATAAAATCTGCCCCCATAAATACGGATTCCATAGCAGATGTAAAGTAAGGGATATTTATCATCGCATTAACAATATCATTTTCTGATTCTGCATTTTCAATTTCAGCAATGCCTTTTTTCCCAAATTTCTTAACTACACTATTTTTTATTGTATCATCATCACGAAGAGAAAGACCTTTTAAATCCATATCAGCAACTTGCATTAATAAAAGTAACTTTTCTTTAGTTTCGTCTTTTTTTAGAGCATCAATCGACATATCCTTTAAAAAATTATCTTCTATTGAATTATTTAATCCTTTGATTATCCAAATATCCCTAAGATAATTACAAATAGAAGAAGACAAAGCCCCATTAAACTCATTAATAACGTTCAAAAACAAATTGTTGGCTCTAGTCTTTTTTTCTAAGCCCAATGCTTCGCCAAATCTTTCTTTGTTAATGTCAATATCTTGCCCTTCTCTCGTAAAATAAAATACTTCGTTTT
>JAYWHL010000400.1:0-7666 GCA_043777715.1 Cytophagaceae bacterium
AATTTTCGGACGTAGTCGGGAGATTGAGGAAGTTCTATTTTGATGACTTCGGCACCCATATCAGCCATTAGCATCGTGCCAAGTGGCCCGGGCAACAGGCGAGTAAGGTCAATGATTCGGATTCCTTGTAAGGGGCCAGTATTAGGTTTTCGATGGGACATAGTGGTAGTAGCGTTATATCCAAAACCTCGAAAATACTTTAAAAGTTTCTTTCCATGAGGGCTTATTCCCAGTAAAATTCTTATTTCAGAACGCCCTGTTTTGGAGCATCTAATTCTTCATAGACAGAATTATTACTGATATACTCTGGAACAATATTTTTGAGTTGAGAAATCAAATCTCTATTGTTTCCGTTTTGTAGCAGTTTTTCCAATTTGTTTAGATGAATCTCCATTTCGGCAAAGCAAGGAGCAACAACCTTTGCCCTCATTATTTTGGTATGATGAGTGGGTAGGGTATTTTCGTTATCGTTTAGTAGCTCCTCATAAAGTTTTTCGCCTGGGCGTAATCCCGTAAAAACAATGTTGATGTCTTTGTTTAATCGAAGACCAGAGAGACTAATCATTTTTTTAGCGAGGTCAATAATTTTTACGGCTTCGCCCATATCAAACACAAAAACGTCGCCCCCTTTGCCCATTGTTCCTGCTTCTAGTACAAGCTGGCAGGCTTCGGGAATGGTCATAAAATATCTCGTGATGTCGGGGTGAGTTACGGTAATGGGTCCTCCTTTGGCAATTTGTTTTTCAAAAAGAGGAATCACCGAACCATTAGAACCCAAAACATTTCCAAACCTAGTGGCTATATATTTTGTTGAAATTCCGTTAATTTGGTTAAGGCTTTGCGTGTACATTTCGGCTACTCGCTTTGTAGCTCCCATCACATTGGTTGGGTTTACGGCCTTGTCTGTCGAAATCATTATAAATTTATCTACCTCATACTCAGCAGCTAAATCAGCCATTACTTTTACACCCATGATATTTGTTTTGATGGCTTCGTAAGGATTGCTTTCCATCATGGGTACGTGCTTGTAGGCAGCGGCATGGAAAATCACATTTGGTTTTGTGAACCTTACCAATCGTTCCATGCGTAGCTTATCGCTTATGTCGGCAATCATTACCTTCACGGAGGTTGTAGCTTGGATTTTATCTTTTATTTCAAATTCCAAATCATACATTGCCGATTCGGCTTGGTCTATCAAAATAAGTTGGCTTGGTTCGTATTGTAACACTTGTCTTACAATTTCGCTACCAATCGAACCTGCCGCTCCTGTTACCATTACAACTCTACTTTTTATTTCATTGTAAATCAGAGGATTATTTAAATTAATAGATTCCCGTTCAAGCAAATCCTCAATTTTTATGGCATGAATCTGATTGATAGAAAACTCTCCTTCTACCCATTTATCCATTGAAGGCAATACTTTTACGACAATATTATTGGTCAAGAATACATCGCTGATGGTTCGTTTTTTAGCTGCACTGATGTTGTTAATGGCCACGATAATTTCTATGGCTTTGTTGTTGTTTTTGATAAATTTATCTAAAGCATCAGTTTGGCTATATACCCTTATGCCTTCAATGGTTTTTCCTACCATGTCGGGGTTGTCGTCAATAAAACCCAAGATTTGATAGCTTTTGTGTTTATCGTTTTGGAGGACATTTTTGGTGATTCGTCCCGAATACCCCGCTCCGTAAATAAGGGCTTTTTTTGAAGTGGATAAACTAGCGGTAAGGGTATCGTAGATGATTTTTACTAATACTCTACTAATTACCAACAAAAAAGAACAGATAAGGTAATCTATCAAAAGAATAGAAAAAGGCACAAAATAGTTGCTGTCGAAATTGCCCCAATAACGAACAATAAAAGAGATAAAACCAGCAATAAATGTACCCACCGACACTACCTTGAGTTGGTGCAGGGCGTCTTCTAAGCTAGTGTGCCTAACGATACCCGTGTATGACCTAAAGTAGAAAAAACAAGCCAAACGGATATAAAATAAAAACAAGAAATTGTCTCGAACTACATCGAAATCAATGTGCGAAATGTTAAAATTGAACCTTAGCAAATTGGCAAGCCCAAACGAAAAACAAACGATTAGCACATCAAAGGCCAGAATGAGCCAACGAGAAACAAAACGATTAGAAAAGCGATGTAGAAGATGTTGCATAAGCGGATGGATACGGTAATGGGGTTATATCTATTATGACGTACCAAAAATACAATAGGTAACCGAACGAATTTTATAAAACTTATTAAGCGGTTAATTTTAAATCAAAATATATAGGTATATAATTGATTATCAAAGCATTAAAAACTATTTTTGAGTTTTATTTTAATGTACTAATAATTAATAATTGTTATCCAATTAGGTTTTTGATACATTTGATGATGCGGTCTAAATCAGATTTTTCGAGATTAGACCCCGAAGGAAGACAAAGCCCTCTGTCAAATAGTTGCACAGAAGTTCCGTCTAAATAAGCAGGATATTGCTCAAAAATAGGTTGTAGGTGCATGGGTTTCCATAAAGGTCGAGACTCTATGTTTTCTTTTTCTAGGGCCAATCTTAGGCTTTCTCGTTGGGCATAATTTTCTAATAAAATACACGAAAGCCAGCGGTTTGAGTGGTGTCCTTGAGGCTCTGTTAAAAACTGAATAGACGGAATATTGGCCAAATGGTTTAAATAATATTCATGATTGGCCCTGCGTTGGGCTACTCTTTGGGCAATTACCTCCATTTGTCCACGGCCAATGCCAGCCGAAATATTGCTCATTCTATAATTATAGCCAATTTCGGAATGTTGGTAGTGTGGTGCGGCGTCTCGGGCTTGGGTGGCTAAAAATCGAGATTTTTTTACTAATTCTTCGTCATCAGCAATCAAAGCTCCCCCGCCTGATGTTGTGATTATTTTGTTACCATTAAACGATAAAACTCCGATAGTTCCAAAAGTGCCTAGGGCTTGGCCGTTATAGGTTGAGCCTAGGGCTTCGGCGGCGTCTTCTATTACTGGGATTTCGTAATGATGAGCCACGGCCATGAGTTCTGTCATAAGAGCAGGCATTCCGTAGAGATGAACCAAAATAATAGCTTTGGGTTTTTTACCCTTGGCAATACAATCTTCAATGGCTTTTTTTAATAAATCTGGCGACATATTCCACGTTCTTGTTTCAGAGTCTATAAAAACAGGAATTGCTCCTTGATAAACAATAGGATTGCAAGAGGCCGAAAACGTGAAGCTAGAGCATAGCACATAGTCGCCAGCCACAACGCCCAACTGAATGAGTGCCAGGTGGATAGCTGCCGTACCCGAACTAAGGGCTGCGGCATATTTTGCACCCGTGTAGGCACATAAATCGGCTTCAAAGCCATCTACGTTTGGGCCCAGTGGTGCAATCCAATTTTCTTGAAAAGCCTGATTGATGTAATTTATTTCGGTACCTCCAATATGGGGCGAAGAAAGAAAGATTTTAGGGTTGGTCATTGTGTTTGATTTTTTGGGGCTGCTCAAATAATTTCATTTGCCCATAGTTGTTGCAAAAAGTGTTTCCATGGCAAAACTAGGACGTTGCCTATAATTTTAGGGAGTGGGTCATTACTAACAACAATTAGCTTTTTTACTTCATATTCTTCTGCAAAACTTTTTAGTCCTTTTAGGTGTCTGGTTTGTACGTTATTTGTTCCTTTCACTTCTAAAGCCACTTCATGGTCTCCTAATATAAAATCTACTTCTATTTGAGAGGTAGTTCTCCAATAAGAAATTTTGTAATCAATATCCGAATATTTGCTGTGGGCATACAGTTCTTGAAATATAAAATGTTCAAAGGCAGTCCCGAAGGCTTCGCTACCTATTTCGATTTGCCCTCTTTTGAGTAAATAATTGGCAATACCGACATCAAAATAGTAAAATTTAGGGGCGAGAATTACCTTTCGTTTAGGTTTTTTCTGAAATGGCGGTACAAATCGGCCTATTAAAGTATCTTCTAAAATTTGAAAATACTCTTTTACCGTTGTTGAACTTACGCCACATTCGGCGGCAATGTTGGTATAATTTACCATTTCTCCATTAGAAAAAGCGGCTGCTTCTAAAAATTTGGTAAAAGCCCCAATATTTCTAATTTTTGCCTCGGCAATTATTTCGTCTTGTAGATAACTACCTATGTAGGCAGAAATTAGTTTTTTAGGATTTTCTGATAAATAATGGCGAGGTAATAAACCATTATTTAGGGCTTTGAGTAAGTCAAAATCAGGAATTTCGGCCTGAATTAACGGATAAAGTTCATACCTTAATGCCCTGCCACCTAATAAGTTAAAGCCTGAACGAATAATTTTTCTTGGACTAGAGCCACTCAAGACAAACCGAGTTTGATGATTTACGATAAGCCAATGTATTTCATCTAATAAGGCTGGGATTTTTTGGATTTCATCAACAATTACTGTTTTATTTGATGTAGTAGCTAAAATGGTTTCTCTAAAACGTGAGGGGCTGTGTTGATAACGCTCAAAAACATCAGATTTTAATAAATCAAACCATAGTGCATCAGGAAAAAGAAACTTTAAAAGCGTACTCTTTCCAGTCTGACGAGCTCCCCACAAAAATAGACTTTCATTACCAGAGCCTTCAAATATTTGCTTTCTAAGGAACATTATTTCAGTTTGTAGTATTAAAATATTATGATAATCGAAACTAACACTTGATTATAACATGATAATTTCAAGTACAAAGGTATAAAACAATTTGAGGATTGAGGTCTATTAGGAATTTGAAACAAATAAATTACAGGATTTTTTGTATGTAACCATTTGTTTTTCAAATAATTAGTAATTTATTTTTCGTCATTCATAATTAATTATTCGCTTGGGACAAAATGAAATTCAGTTTTCTTGAAATTTCTGATTGATATATTATTTCGACACTTTCAATATGAGGCGAAGAAAGAAAGATTTTAGGGTTGGTTATCGTGTTTAGTTTTTAGTTTTTAGTATTCTTGCGGGATTCCCAACCACAACCGTAAAGTCTGGAACGTTTCTAATCACTACCGCCCCAGCACCGATTACAGCCCATTTGCCAATATGAATGCCTTGAATTATAACAGCCCCAGCCCCAATATGCGTACCTTCGCCGATGCTTACATTACCACAAATGACTGCCTTGGGAGAAATATGTACGAAGTCCGAAAGCTGGCAATCATGGTCGATAGATGCTCCTGTATTGATAATAACGTGTTTTCCTACCGAACTTCCCCTTTGTATGATAGCATTCTGAAAAACCACCGTACCAACATCAATATTGATTAGCCTGTCTATCAATGCCGAAGGATGTTGAATATTACCAAACCTGTGATTTACTTCTAAGGCTATTTTTTTTCTGATTTCATTATTCCCAATGGCAACAATTAGTTTTTCTTTTGGTAAAAAATTAGCCTGATATTGCCCAATTACGGGGTAGGAATCTAGGTTTTGAATGGCGGTATTTTGGTCAAAAATGCCTCGAATTTCAATGTTTTGAGCCTCCAAACAGCTACAAACTACTTTGGCATGCCCGCTTGCTCCATAAAGTATCATTGTCTTGTGCCTTTAAAAACCTCCATTGTTGCTTCTCCTTCTTGACTGATGCCCTCTGATTTAAATACTTTTTTGAGAGTCATCAATACTATTTTTACGTCTAAAACAAAAGATACGTTATCAACGTACCAAACGTCATATTCAAATTTTTGTTTCCAACCAATGGCATTTCGGCCATTTACTTGGGCCCAACCCGTGATGCCTGGGCGTAGTTCATGCCGCCGTTTTTGAGTTTGGTCATACAAAGGTAAGTATTGAACCAGCAATGGCCTAGGGCCTATCAACGACATATCGCCTTTTATTACATTAATCAACTGGGGGAGTTCGTCTAGTGAAGTCTTTCTTACCAATTTTCCTATTTCACTAAGTCGCTCGTGGTCAGGCAATAAAACTCCGTTTAGGTCTTTGTTGTCATTCATCGTTTTGAACTTTACAATCCTAAATATTCGCTCAGATTTACCTGGCCTTTTCTGAAAAAAGAAAGGTTTGCCGCCATTGGCTATGGCTAACAACAAGGTTATGGCTATCAAAATGGGCGAAAAAAGCAACAGTACCACCGTGGCCGCTGATATATCAATAAGGCGTTTGAAGAAAAATACATACATGGTTGATAGCTTTAAGGTAAAATCTTGGCAATTTAATGACGAACAAAAAGATAATAAGTCTCGAAAAAACCTTACCAAAGTATCTCTTTTTTCTCGCCTGCTTTCAAACTAATTACTTGTTCTTTTCCACCAAATTGTAACGTGGTTTTACCTCCTGTTTTAGAAGAAATGCTAATCTTTTTAGGACTTTTCTCGTTCCAACTTAGGTTTAATACAAAGCCACCTCTGGCACAAATTCCTGATACAGAACCACTTGTCCAAGTATCGGGTAGGGCGGGTAATAACTGAATTTTATGGTCTGACGATTGTAGTAACATTTCGGCAAAGGCCGCCGAACCCCCAAAATTACCATCTATCTGAAAGGGCGGGTGGGCATCGAAAAGGTTTGGATACGTACCCCCGCCCCTTGTTGTTTTCGATTTTACGCCATCGGGTTCTACATACCTTAGCAATTCTCGAATCATTTTATAGGCTCGATTACCGTCTTTTAGTCTGGCCCAAAGGTTGATACGCCAGCCCTTAGACCAGCCCGTGGTTTCGTCTCCTTTTATTTCTAAGGTTTTGCGACAAGCCTCGGCCAAAGTGGCTGTGGCTTCGGGACTGATATGATGCCCAGGGTATAGCCCAAACAAATGGCTTTGGTGGCGGTGCTGAGGTTCGGCATCTTCCCAGTCGTAATACCATTCTTGTAGGTTACCTTTTTTGCCTATTTGATAGGGATATAAATGGGTCAAAGCCGTGCTTAATCGTGCCTGAAAATCGGGGTCGATACCCAAAACAATGGCCGCTTTTAGGCTTTGTTGAAAGAGTTCTCGGATAATGGCCAAATCGGCAGTACCGCCATACATCGTGGCACCTTTGTAGCCCATGGGCGAAATAAATACGTTTTCGGGCGAGGTGGACGGCGAGGTAATGAGCTGTCCTTTAGCGTCTTGACTAAGATAATCCAAGCAAAATTGGGCTGCTCCTTTCATCAAAGGATAAGCCGTTTTGTGGAGGTATTCTTTGTCTTGGGTAAAGGCATAATGCTCCCAAAGATGTGTACTAAGCCAAGCCCCACCCATGTTCCAGTTCGCCCACATGGGGCTACCTTGCCCAAAATTACCAACGGGGTTGGTCATGGCCCAAATGTCAGAATTGTGCGATGCCGACCAGCCTTGGTTTACGCCATAAAATGTTTTGGCCGAAACCTGCCCCGTTACCGAAAGATTCTTAATAAAACTCAACAGCGAGCCGTGCATTTCTGAAAGGTTGGTGTTTTCGGCCAGCCAATAATTTTCTTCTACGTTGATGTTGGTGGTGTAATTACTACTCCAAGGTGGCCGAATATAAGGATTCCATATACCCTGCAAATTGGCAGGAACGGCAGGCGTGCGAGAGCTACTAATGAGCAAATATCGCCCATACTGAAAGTAAAGTTCTTCCAAACGCTTGTCTTCTTTGCCCTCGGCATAACGTCTCAGGCGGTCGTCGGTTGGTAAATCAGGGGCATCGCTTTTAC
>JAYWHL010000401.1:0-7666 GCA_043777715.1 Cytophagaceae bacterium
CTCTTTACCTTCTCGAAAATCTACTTCTTCACAGGAATCACACTTAGTAACTTTAGATTTTTGGGGTCTTTGTAATCGTATTGATAAAGTCCGTCGGCACCAATCATCATCAAAGTACCGCCCAACGGAATCACGTCATACGATTTCATATCTTTGAAATGAGCCAAAAGATTTTTATCTATCGTTAGTACGTCCTTGGCATCAAACACTTTTAGGCCAAAATCGCCCTCACACAAAAACAGTGTTTTGTTGTCTATGCCCAGCCCGTGTGGGTTTTGCATGGGATAGCTTTTAAGCACAAAAGGTTTTTTAAGGTCTTGAATATCAACAATATCCAGTTGGTTCGAGCCTCTGGCACAGGTCATTCCAGAGCGAAGGGTTACGTAGGCGTAGCGGTCGTCCACCACCACGGGGTCGCAACTCGTGATATGGGCGAGTGTAGAAAGCAACGTTGGTTTTGAAGGATTTACATTATCCAAAATTTGTAGGCCCGTGGTTGTTCCCACAAAAAGTTTGTCCTTGTACGGAAAAATTGTTTCTATCCCCCAGCCCAACGTAATTTTAGTATCTTTTTTAGGGGCTTCGGGTTTGGCAATATTAAACAACTGCATATCCGAATTGGTAACGGCATAGAGATAATTATCATAAATAGCAAACCGAGCCATTGAGCCTCCTGTACCCGTGGTGTTGCCCGACGGAGCAGTAGCCACTCCACTAGCCGACGTAAAGGCTTTATCCAAAGTACCATACTCCATAGGCCCACCGCCATCACATTCTATGGTTTGGGTTACGGTCTGGGTTTCCCAAACATAGTCGGTAATTACCTTACTGTCTTTGTTGTATTGCCAAAAAGTACCATCAATCGAGCCACTCGGAAAAGCGTCTTCGGTGCGGCTCAAAACTTTCATGTTTTTGGGGTCTGAAATATCAATGGCCAAAAAATCCACATAACTATCGGCATAAAGCACATTTCCCCGCACAGCAATATCGGTATTGCCAGGGATATTCAAAAACGAAATAAACCTTGGGGCATTGGGGTTTGAATTATCAATAACATGAATCCCTTTTTTTATTTCGTTGATAAACAGGTAGTTATCTTTTACGTAAATTTTGCCTGGGGTTTTTAGTTCTTGAACTGGCTTTGAGGCGATGCTATTCCTCAACTCTGTTGTGGTGTAAAACACAGGTTTTTGGTAGCGATAGGTATAGGTTTGTTCGCATTTATCCTTGCAGGCACTCATGGCCAAGGAAAACAAAACAGCAATAAATAAGACAGGTTTTTTCATATTTTTAGAATTAAAAAATTAACTACATGAGAACAGAATACTAGACAATTATACAAAATATAGCTTAACAGAGAAATTTGCCTAAGCATATTGCTTTCGAAAAGGTGTTCGGTGAGCCACCAAACACCGAAAAAAACTAAATATCAAATCTTTGTGGTTAATACTGTATTTGAAGCCACCAACCACGGAAAACCAATCATTTCACTTTAACTTTTCCAAAAACTTGAAATGCCAGTTTGCCATAATTGGCCACATAAGGCGGAAAAGGTTTATTGTTGGTATCGGTTTCTCTATAATAAACGGCATCATCTACTTGCCAATTAGCATCAATAATTCCCTCTTTTTTATAGGACAAATACAGCATTCCGCCATCGGCACAACCTGGGCAACCAAATACTTTTTGGGCAGACGTAAAAAAACCAGTTGGTAATTCGGTTAGCATGGCTTTTGCTTTTTGATATTCGGTTTCGGGCAGCAAATACCCCTTAAAAATATAGGATTTCTGGGCCCTAAATGCTTCACAATACGCATTGGAGGTATCAGCATATAACTGGCCATTGGCTATCATAAACAATCGAGATGTCCTGCAACCCCAACCCACCGCCACATTCCCGAACACTAGATATTCTTTCAAAGTACTCGTATCGGGGCTTTGTGGTTCGTTGGTACTTAGACCATCTTTACAAGAAAAAAATAGGATAAAAACTAAACCTAAAATGATGATTTTCATGGCTTTATGTTATTTTTTTGAAATTATGGAACAATTTTACACTCGCCTGCCACACACTCTACCTTGGGCTTCAAAGCCAAAGCACAGTCTGATACAAATCCGTTTTTGATATTTATTGCTTTTTGTAGGGCATTATAAGTACTAACTTTATCAACCAATATTTTTTCGTTGGCCTCATTCAACGAATACACCAAGTATTTCAAAGGCCCTCCACAGGGCTTGTCGCCAAAGCCTATTACACCACATCGGCGTTCGGTGCCACAAACTTTGTCGGTTATGAGGGCGGAAATTTCGGCCTCAAGGTTTTTGAGTTTATTTTCGTCGCTCATTTCAGGCACAATTTCGGCATCATCTCTACACTGAAAGGCAGATACAATCAGGAAAAGCATTAGAAACATGGACTTCAAAAAATGAGAAAATAGGTTCGTTTTCATGTGATTAGAATTAAAGTTAGAATTTATATTGCAAACCAAGGGCGAATCCTGCACTATGTGGCCTTATTTTAACGTCTGAATCTTGGTTTAGGCCATTGGCCAAGGCATTCCGATAATTACTTTCAAATAACAAATGGGTTTTTAGTCCCACCTGATAACTGGCTCGTAATGAGGCCAATCCGCTAAAATTAACGACTTTATAAACGCCATCACTGGCCACAAAACTACTGGCATTGAGCGACCCTGTACTCGAAATATCGTTACTCAAAAAAACATCTGCCGACATTCCTGCCATCGCCGACACGCTAAAACGATTCATCTCAAAAAACTCATACCCAAGCAACAACGGCACCACCAAATAACTAAACCTATTTTCTTGCCCAATTACCTGAGCCGCTGGCACAAAAGCATTGGATATATTTAGATTTTTGTCAAGATTAAAATTGGCTACTGGCGTGGCTTGACTAACTCCTATTGCATTGGCATAGAGGTTATTACGGCTACTATTTAACCGATTTACCAAAAAACTATTGCTATAAAGCGTAGAATTTCCCCTCAAAAACGAAAGGCCACTTTCCCAAAAAAATTTATCATTGATACGATGCCCAAGATTTGCCTCTATCAAAAATGATATTTTAGGCTCCGACACCGACGAGGCCGTGTAGTCGTTACTATTTGCTAAAGCCGCCTGTGTTTGATACAAAACGTTGATGCCAGGATTAAAACTAATTGTTGAGAACTGTAAACCCAACCAAAATTTTTCTTTCTTTATTTTTGCCTTTTCTAGTTTGGCTTCAAACCCAACATCAGGCAAGGGAATGAGTGAATAAGCTATTTTTATGTTTTTTGATACTAGATTTTCAAAAGTTTGTTTTTCGATTTTTGAGTTTTGGGTAATATCCACCGTTGGGGTTGTATCAAATCGGTCAGTTTGTTTTGGACTCATAAAAACTTGATTACTTTGCTCATCGGCCTTAAAAATCTGCTCAAACCCTAAGGACTTGTCCTCTTTTTTGGCCAAGGATTTATGAATATTTGACTGGCCAAGCGATTTCAAATTCGAAACTTCTTTATTTTGTTTTTCTTGAGATAAAATTCTGTTTTTCAGTATTTTACTATCCTCAATTTGTTTCAGAGCGAGCTTATCATCAAACGATTTTTGGGTTATAATCTTGCTTTGGCGAGTGGTTGTTTTATTGAAATTCGTCGAATTTTTACCCACAAACCAACCCGACCCAATCAATGTAACACTAGCCAAAAACACGCCTATCCAAGCCCAAAAAGGTCTGCGTTTGGCTTTGGGCAATTGCTTTTCTATATTTTCCCAAACCTTAACGGGCGGAAAAATATAGGCTTGCTCAAAGGCTTGTTCCCACTCTTGTTCAAAATTGTTTTCCATTGTTTTTCTTTTTTCCTAAAGTAGCTTTTGGCTATATCCTCTTGGGGCATTATTCTTAGATTTCCGAAATTCTATCTTCTTAACTTCTCAACTTTTGCCTCCTCAAATCTGGTTTCTTCTTTTTTAATCATGGCCTGTAACAACATTTTTGCTCGGGAATATTGCGACTTCGATGTCCCCTCGCTCAAATCCAACATTTCGGCAATTTCATGGTGTTGGTATCCCTCGATGGCGTATAAATTAAATATTGCTTGGCAACCCTTGGGCAGTTTCCTAATCATTGCCAAAAGTTCTTCAAAATGAAAGTTGGCAAGTATAATTTTTTCGTTAATCGACTCACTATCAATATATTCTAATTTACTAATATCCTCTTCAATAGGTCTATTTCTTATTGCGTTTAGTGCCGTGTTTACCACTATTCGTTTTATCCAAGCCCCAACGGGACAGTCTTGCCTAAAAGTATGTAGTTTCTCAAAAACCTTCACAAAAGCATCTTGAAGAATGTCTTCGGCTTCGGCAGAGGTAGGTGCATAGCGATTACAGACCACGAGCATCTTGCCCGCAAACTGCTCATAGAGGCGGCGTTGTGCCTCTCTATTTTGCTTTATACAACCTTCTATGAGTTCTTTTTCTGTCATTTATGGCCAAAGTTTCGTTACAAAGACACCCTATTTTGGGGAAGGGTTGGAAAATCAATCCAAGGAAAATCAAAATCCTAAATCATTTTTGAGATAAAGGCAGTAATTTCCACAAAATACAACGAAATTTGTGAGGAAATTTTTATGTTAAACTAACCCACTCACTATTGAGTAAACCACACTTTATGAAATTTGGCGTAGTTGTTTTTCCTGGCTCTAATTGTGATGACGATACCATTCATGTTTTTCAGAATATTTTAGGGCAAGAAGCCATCAAACTTTGGCATAAAGATACCGACCTCCAAGGTTGTGATTTTATTATTTTACCAGGAGGATTTTCGTACGGCGACTATCTCCGCTCGGGGGCTATTGCTCGCTTTTCGCCCATTATGGACAAGGTTATCGAGTTTGCCAACAATGGCGGGTTGTTATTAGGCATTTGTAATGGCTTTCAGGTGTTGGTCGAAGCGGGGCTTTTGCCTGGGGTGCTGCTCCGAAACAACGGCCAAAAATTTATTTCTAAGAATATTTACCTCAAAGCTCAAAGCGATAACTCATTATTAACCAATGGTTTAGAAAACAAAGCCTTCAAAATACCCATTGCCCATGCCGAGGGTCGTTATTTTGCCGATACCCAAACCTTGGCTTTGCTCAATGCCAACGACCAAGTTTTGTTCAGGTATTGTGATGCCCAAGGAAATATCTCTGACGAAGCAAATCCTAACGGAAGTCTTGAAAATATTGCAGGAATTTGCAACGAAGGTCGCAATGTTTTTGGCATGATGCCCCACCCCGAACGAGCCGCCCATGAACTTTTAGGAAATATTGACGGACGATTGATTTTAGAACGAATTTTGGAAGAAATCACGGTTTAAATACTAAACTTAATTTATCAAAAAGCCCTTTGAATCAGACTCAAAGGGCTTTTTGATGGTGTATTGTTGAGTAAAAATGTCGTACTTTATTGATAGAACGAGCAGGGTTTTATGGGAGTGGGGCAATTCTCCGTTGCGATTTGAAACTATCTAACCCAACACAAATTAATATAAATTACTAATAATCAAATACTTACATTAGCTATTATTTGCCACAATCAAAGCGTTGAACCGTGCGTATTTAGCATAGTGAATTATTACTTTGGTTGATAATTCTCCCAGTATTCTCTTGGCGTTACAATTTTTGTTGATTTGTAAGTAGGCAAGGTAAAATCTGTTGTGTTGCCAGTAATTACAAAGTCCGCTAAACATTCGTCCGCAAGTTCTAAAACCATATTATCGTCATCATCAGAAATAATATCAAGTTTTATGGTTGGAAAATATTTGACAGATTTTGATTCAATATCGGCAAGTAATCCTTCGGCACGACTAAAAAAGTCTTGAAATTTTGAGAATTTCTTTCGTGATAAAACCTCGTAATATTCAGAAAATAACTCTTCTGAAATACAGAGTTGGATTTTCCCGTCAATAAAAAGGTCGTAGATAATCATGTATGGATAGCTTCGCTGAATAAGTGCTGAAACCATTACGTTCGTATCAATTACGATTCTTTGCATTACTTCTTACGGATTTTACCTCATTTGTTATATCGTCCATTGTCATTTTTGAAAGTTCGTACCTATCAGCAAGTTCCAAACACTTATTTAAATTCTGACGTGTTAATTCTTTGCTTACAATATCAATAAAATCAGTAAATGTTAGACGGTCATTTTTTAAACCGAACTTACTGAACTCTATATCAGAGATTGAAACATTTAATGTTCTCATATTTTTTAAAATATTTATTCAAAACTATAGAAATAAATTGAAAGCCAATAGATTGTCGATGGATTTAGAATATTGTACCCTACATAAAAAAGTATTTTAGAAGGAAGGAGGCGAACGTTCGCAGGCATAAACAGCTAACGACCAAATACTTACGTAAGTCATTAGCTATAACAAAACTAATTTCAGAATGCTATCCGAAATTACAAAAATTTTCTGATTACAACCGCAACCAAGTTTTCAATAAGTAAGAGTAGAATCGTTTATTGGGAAAAACAAAAACTAACCAAACATTAGATTTTATTCTCTCCTGACTTTCTAAAAAGCATAATAAATACGAAACCAAATAGTAATCTGAAAATTATAAATGCGAAAAGAGGAACATCAAATGATAAAATTTCATACGATTCTCTTGGCTTGACAAAGGCATAAATCACTTCGAGTAAATAAACGATTCCAAGTATCAAAAAAACGTATTTGAAATTTTTCTTAATCATATTTTTTGATTTTTAAATTGGAAATTGTTCGATAGCAACGAACAGGCAACCTATTTCAGAATAAGACAAGCATTTATCTTAAATCAACTACTTCCACACCCGCATATTTTGTTTTGTCGAAGGTAAAGAAGGTATCGGTTACGCCCGCAGGATTGGCCATAAATTTATCAACCTTAAAAATCGTTTTTTTACCGTCTTTGTTGGTTATTTTCCAGCTTTTTACCGATTTATCTTTTTTATCTACCGAAATCCTAACGTTTTTTACCTGACTTGCCTTGTTTTCGGGCGTTAGTTCTATGACCTCATAAACAGTTGTGCCTTGCTTTTGCTCCTCTATAAAAACGTATTTATAGCCTTTTTTGTAAATGGAGTAAATCTTGGCAGGATTAATATCACTGTCGGAAGGTTCGTAGTTATTGATGGTAACTTCGTTGGTTTCTTTTACGTAGGTCGAAACCGTTTGGCCATTATTAAAAATCTCTTGCCCAATTAGTTTTAGCCTAAACTTTGTGCCTTTTACGGTTACATCGCCTTTGGCGGTTTCTTTTACGCCTACGCCCTCGGTGCTGTATGTAAAATTGGCTTGATAGGCATTCATGGCCTTAAAACTCTTGCTCATGGCGTCCAAAATGTTCTTGGCCTTGGGGTCTTGGGCAATGGCGAGCGAGCCAAATAAAGTTAAAAGCAACGAACTCAAAAAAATCTTTTTCATTATTGATGGGTAATAATTGTAGGTGAAGCTGTTTAAACTTTTAATTTTAGGGCAAAATTAGACTATTTTTTGACTAGACGAAGGTTTTTTTGAGCCGAAGTGGAACAAGCGAAGCATCGCTACGGTCGATAAAAAGCTAAAGTCTAGTTGAAAAAGAGTCAATTTTGGCGGAAAGAAATAAGTTTAAACAGCTTCAATATTCACAAAGGT
>JAYWHL010000402.1:0-7658 GCA_043777715.1 Cytophagaceae bacterium
ATTTTGATAACGACATTAATATTTTGTTGATAATGATGCGTGGCACGCCTTGTTATCATAATAGTATAGGCGTGCCACGCATACCCGTATCATTTATTAATGTCGTTATCTAACTTAATCCATCTCAATCACTTCGCCTTCTTTCAAGGGAGGGATTTCTAGGGCGTTGATAATGGCCGTCATTTGGGCGGCATATTCGGCGGTATCGTCCACAAAAAACTGTAATTGAGGAATAATACGCACTTGGTGGCGAATCCGATTGGCCAAAAGATTACGAATAATCTTGTTTTTTTCTTCAATTTCTTCTAATAATAATTGGTTGTTTTTGGCCAATAAAAAACTTAGATAGATTCTGGCCAAGCCCAAATCTGGCGACATTCTTACGGTGGTTATGGTAATAAAAGCCCCGTCAAATTGCCCACTAAGTTCTTTCTGAAAAATATCGCTAAGGTCTTTTTGTATTTGCCTTGAAAATTTCTGTTGTCTTTTCGATTCCATTGCTGTGATTAAAAAATGTTTTTGATTACAAATTTCGTGATAATTATTCGATTAGCCGTATTTTCGTAAAAAATAGCGTGTTCATCTTACTAAAACCTATAAAATTTTGCTAAGTTTTTTTAGAGTTAATGCCTTTTATCAAATCATCAGTTTGTTATTGTTACTGATAGCCATTCGCTTGCCCATTTATTTGAGTGGCTTGCCATTGCTCATTCCCGAGCTACAATGGATGCTCACGGGCGAGCAAATTAACAAAGGATTTTTGCTTTATGCAGATATTTGGGATAGCACTAGTCCCTTTGCGGCCTTGGTTTATGCTGGAATAGACCGATTTTTTGGGCGGTCGCAGGTGGCGTATCTAGTGGTAGCTTTGTCTTTTGCATCGTTTCAGGTTATCTATTTTACGCTATTGGCCAACCGCAAAGATTTTTATAAAGACCGTAACTACATTCCTGGGCTTTTTTATGTGCTTTTTCTTAATATCTCCTTCGATTATTTTACACTCTCGCCTGCCATGATGGCCAGTACTTTTATGCTCTTGGCTTTTGGGGCGATGGTTAAGCAAATGGATAGGCAGGGGGCTACCGACGAAGTTTTTGAGGTAGGTTTTTACTTGGGTGTGGCTACACTGTTTCATCCTCCAATGATGATGTTTGTGTTTTGGGCAATGGCTTCGTTGGTGTTTTTTACGGGGGCCAGCCTTCGCCAACATTCGCTTAATATCTTTGGGTTTTTGTTTCCGATACTCATCACCGCCCTCTTTTATTATTTAGATGGTAATTTAGATGCCTTCGTTCGCAATTTTATCCGACCAGTTTTCGACGTTCGGCAATATAACCTCAACGATTTCCGAACGCTGTTTCTTACCCTTCTGCTGCCTTTTACGATTGGTATTTTGGGGTTTTTCAGAGTTATAAACTATGCTCGATATACCAACTTTCAGACCCGTATTCAACAAATTATGTTAATTTGGTTTTTGGTGGCCTTGTTGTCAATCATTCTGTTTCCGTTTATTGCCCCTTTGCAGTTTATTGTGTTTACGCCCTGCCTCACGTTTTTTAGTGTTCATTTTTTTGCTACTTTTCGTAAACAATGGGTGGCCGAACTTAGCTTTTTGGCACTTATGAGCCTTATTATCTTGTTTGAATATCAGGCCGTTTATCCTTCGTTACAAAACGAAGCTGTGGCTACGCTCAATAATTTACGCCTAAAACCTGCCCAATTGCCTGCTTATATCAACAACAAACGTATTATTTTATTGGGAGACGGCCTCAGCGAATACCGCAATAATATTCCTGCTACGCCCTATCTGAATTGGAAATTAGCCAAATATGACCTCGAAAACCTTGATAATTACGAAAATGTAATCAATATCCTAAAGAATTTTGAACAAGACCCACCCGACTATATTATTGATAGAATGCAGATTGTCCCTAAACTTTTTAAGAGAATCCCTGCACTTTCTCGTAGATACAAATGGGTAGAAAAGGGTATTTATCAAAGAATTTAGAAGCAAATTTCAACGATTGGCCTGTGGATAATAGAGCCAAATGTTCTGATAAATAACTGAAAATAAGAACGTTATGGTGTTTTATGAACGATACAAAATGCCGCTCATCGTTGTAATAAAATCGTTCCTGTTTTTAAAATTATGCCATTGTTGAGGTCAATACCCGCTATCTTGTACGTATAGGTGTCGGCGGGTAGGTTTTGGCCGCTCCATGTTAGGCTTTTGGGGTTTATGCTTACCAGCGTACTGTCTTGGGTATCAGTACTGTAAATAAGCTCGCCCCATCTATTAAAAATACTTAGCGTAATGGTTTTGACAAAAAGCGTTTTTACCTCAAAAACGTCATTAATGCCGTCTTGGTTTGGTGTAAAAATATCTGGCACTAGCACAATGGCATTAAAAAACTGAATGGCTTCGTTTGAATAGCTATTGAGGCCATCTTTAGAAATAGCCTTAATCCGATAGCGTGTATTTTGTTGATATGTGTCAATAATTTCGGGTTTATATTGTTGGTTATTGCCCACTGGAGTACTAACCAAAACATTGCCTTGGTCGTCTATTTGTTCAACTACATAACTGGCCAAACCTGCCGCAAAAGTCTGGTAATTTTGCCACGATAGCGTAGTACTGGCTCTGAGCGATACAGGGCAAAATGAAGCACTAGGCGGCGAAATATTTTTGCAAAGGTCTTGATAACCAACCTGATAGCAATAGGCGTCAGTTTGAACGTTGGCCGTAATATCGGTATATTTATTGGTTTTGCTTCGAGAAATTTCTTTGAAAGAAGTTTCGTTTCTTAGGCTTCTGTTGATGTAATAATTTTCAACTTCTACTTTGGCTGGGGCTTCCCAAATCAAGACGGGTTGGTTTTTTTCAATACTTACAAAGGTATTTTTTATGCTCGAAAGCGTATCTGCCCCGCTAATGGTTACACAACTTTCGTTGGAGGTCGAAACCATATCTTCTTTACCTTTTGCCACAATCTGATAACAATATTTGAGGTTACAACTCACGTCAGGGTCAGAAAACTGCTGAACATTATCGACTGTTTTTATTAGTTTTCCGTCTTTATAAATATCAAAAGTGTTGCTAAAATTTGGGTCGGTTTTCCATTTTAATTCGGCTTTTTTGTTAAGGCTAGATGTTTTTAGGGGTACTCCACAAATGGGCAACGAGCTAATATCAGCCTCACAAGCATCTACGGCCACCACCCTAAAACAGTTTACAGCGATGTTGTCCATGCCCGCTTGTAGGTGTTTTATTTGGCCTGATTGGTTGTAAGTTTGTACGGTTGGAGCAAAATCAAAGCCCGTACCTCGCTGAATAAAAATCTCTAAATCCACTCCCTTTTGGCCTTCAAAAGCCAATTCGCCTTGGGTTTGGGTCAAGATTTTATATGAATTGATGACGGGTTTTTGGATAGTAAGAAATTCGATTTTTACTTTTTTAATAAAAAAACCCCCGCAACCCACATCGCTTAGGCGGCCTATTATTTTTATTTCGGCTTCGGTACCTGCAAAGCCCGTATAGGCATGACAGAGTGATTTTTGACTATTTTGGATTACTTTTTCGAGTTTCGAGCCGTCTCCCCAATCAATATCGTATTCATCAAAAACACCATTAAAAATATTGACGGTTACTTTTTTATTAGTCAATAATTTTACGTCAAAATTGGGTTTTAGGTCGGAATTATAAACCGTTACGTAGGCATTTCTACAAAAGTTAAAATTTTTGCCGTCTTTGTTTGTTCCCTGCTGGAGAATAGAATACGTACCAGCCTTATTAAAGGTAAATTGTTTGCTGTCGGTAAGGGAATAGTTTGTACCTCCTGGCAAAAAATCGTAGCTATATTTAAGATTGGTAGCCCCCGAAATCGTCTCTTTTATTTCTAGGACATTGCCCACGCAGCCTTTTCTGAAATTTACCTCAAAGCCACCCAATTGGCTACTGGGGTCGGAGCAATTGATAGTTGGATTTTGGGCAAAACAAAGATGGGAAGCCTCTAAAAAAAGGCTCAAAAAGCATATCAAGAAAGGTAGATAGACTTTCAAAGGATTTGATTTATTTCATGGAAAGATTAAAAAAAACGATTGCTAATTTGGCTTTTGAGCATTGGCTTATGGATTACGATATTACAACAAAAATGCCTCAAATTTATTTCACTGACGTGCTTAATATTTTGATAGTCAAGTGTTTGGATTTATGTTATGAAACCCAAAATTTATCAAAAATGTTTAGACCGTTAGCAAAGCCGCTCCAAAAACACCTGCACTATCGCCCAAGGCAGGCCGTACGATGAGGGTATCTAGGCGATTGTTGAACACATATTTTTGGATTCGTTGATAGCCCTCGCTATAAAGCAAATCAATGTTGCTAAGGCCACCACCCAAAACGATAACATCAGGGTCTAGGACATTAATAATAGCCGATATGGCTTTGGCGTACATTTCCAAGAGGCGGTTTATGGTATGGCTGGCATGAGGGTCTGTGCCAGCCAAATGGCGGTTAAGGATTTCGTGCATTTTTAAGTTTTGGCCACTTATTTGGGCATAAAAACGCTCTAGGGCTGGGCCTGCAAAAACCTGTTCGTTGCAACCCCTTTTGCCACAATAACACTCCCCGCCCGACTCGTCCAAAAAATTATGCCCCCATTCGCCCGCTATGCCCTGCCGTCCGTTGATTACCCTACCCCTAACCACCACCCCGCCGCCCACGCCCGTACCCATAATTACCCCAAAAACTACTTCGGGATTATCATGAACCTGCAAAGCCGCCCCCATTGTGGCCTCGGCTAGGGCAAAACAGTTGGCATCGTTAGCCAGCAACACGGGCAAACCCAAGGCCAGTTCCAAATCGACTTTCATGGCTTTGCCGTTCATGCAAACGGTATTACAGTTTTTCATGGTTTGGCTAATAGGGTCCAAAACCCCAGGCGTGGCAAAACCTACGGATTGTGGTACAAGATGGGTTTCGGCCTTGACCATCTCTACCAGCTTTACGATTTGCCCAATAATATGTTCATAACCTTTGGCAGCTTCGGTAGGAATACGTTTTCTGGCTACCACCGATTGCCTATCATCGGCCTTTAGCACTGCACACTCTATTTTTGTGCCTCCCAAGTCTATCCCCCAAAGATATTGCATGATTTTTGTTTTTTGAATTGCTTAAATATAAGTCAAAAAACGATAAGTCCAATCTTCAATCATTCAACCCTTTCAAATACGGTTTTATTATTTTTATCCTTTGTGGCCTTTAAAATCTCCCCTCGTTGTGAGCCATTGGGTTTGTGAGAAACGTGTACCCAAGCCAAGCCGAACTCATCGATTACTTGGTCGAATGGTAAATTTAGTTCTTTTAGCTTTTTGAACAAAAAGGCATTTCCTTTATCAAGGTCTTGAATATCAGCGGCTTGTCCTAATAAATGCTGACTTTTTTTTGCACCTTTTATGGCACTATTAGTTCGCAAACATCGATAACCGCTACTTACCTGAAAACTATGCCCTAGGTTATCTCTTAAAGGTTGGAGTACGTTGATACATAATTGTCGGAGGTTTTCTATGATTTGAGGCGAAGGTTCAAATTGTTCAGAAAACCCCAGTCGGGTAGCCGTTTGGCTGTGTAACATTTCGGAAAGGCTAAAATTTTTGCTAAGTTTTTGGTTAGGAACAGGCATTGGTTGAAGGGTTTAGGTAGCTATATGTATTAAGCTATATGATTGATATACAAATAATTACGATATTTTTTCCGTGGTTGGTGGCTCACCAAACACCTTTGCGAAAGCAATATTCTTAGACAAATTTCTTTGTTAGGTTGTATTTAATAAAAATGTCCAACACTTAGGCAAACTAATGTTATCTAAGTACCTAGAAGATTGAAACGGGCTTTTTCAGATTAAACATTTGCGAAAATTAAAGATGCTGATACTACTAACCTTCTTGCTTCTCAATCAACTAGGTTTGTTGCCTGTGTTACGAATATTGACCAATTTTATTAACAAATCGAACCAAAAAGGAGCGCCAAACGATAGGGCAGCCGTAGTGATGAGAAAGCCCAATAGTTTGATTAGAAAATCGATAAAATTTTGGGGCAAATCGTTCGAGTTCCAGCCAATTGGCAACTGCATGGCCTCCACGTCTTGGCGGAGGGTTTTGAGCCTAGTGGCTTGGCCAATGAGACTGCTGTCTGTTTTTGGACTCATTGCGTCGGTAGGTTGTTCGGTAACTCGTACGGCTTCTTGAACAAGAGCCTCTCGCAGAGGTTTATCAGAATATAAGTGTTTTGTGAGGTTTACACTATCAATATTAAGGGCGATGGTTACCACAAAAGCAATAATCCATAATACTTTTTGGGTATGATTTTTATACCAACCCGACACCCTGTCCATGTAGTCGTTGTACCAAGTTTCGAGGTTGATGCGTAGGTGGTTCAGTTCGTTTTTGCCTGTTTCTATGTCGTGGCTTAGGGCGTCTAATAGCTGAAAAACCTCGTCTTTTACTTCGTTCTTGATGCCTTCGGGCAAATTATGAGCCGTTTTTTTGATAGCCTCAAGTGTGATTGCTGCATTGGGGTCATTTTTTTTTAGTTCTTGAATAATAATATCGATAGTGGCTTGTGCAAAAACCTTGGCCGATAAATACGATGGTTTGTCGTCTGGTTTCTTGGCCATACTAGCCACCAACGGGTGTTGATACAAAAAGGCAGTGAGTTTAGGTTTGAGGATTCGGCTAATGGCTGTGCTTAAAAACTCGGCTCTTTTAAACCAAACCGAGTTTATAAATTCGGTAATGCCCGAAACAAACATACTGAAAATAAAAAAAATGAGTACCAGCGAAATGGCCACTTCGAGCAAGGTTGGTAAATGTAAGTTATTGGCAATCATGGTATTATAAAATTAAATTTTTTGGTTTAGAGATTTTGAAAACAGACATCACGAATTTATCGAAATGTTTGGGCGGATAGTCAAATTATTTATTTAACGGTTTATTTTCTTGAGTTTTGCCTGTTTATAAGTTTTTATTTATCTTTCATGGTGTTTTTCGCATCGTGTATTTTATAAACTTACCTCATCACTCCTCCCATAGCTTATGTTATTGGCAATAGACATTGGAAATTCTGACATTGTTTTTGGTATTTATGCCAGCAAAACGTGGCTACATCAGTTCAGAATCATTACTGCCCTTAGTCCTCGTGGGGCCGACTATGAAGCACAGTTACGGCTCAAATTTTTGGATAATTCGCTCAAAATCAGTGATATAAACCGAATCATTATCAGTAGTGTTGTTCCCGAAAAAACAGCCATTATCAAAAAAATGTCCGAAGAAATGTTTGGTTTGCCCAGTACGGTCGTGGGTCCAGATATTTACCCAAAACTGGGGATTGACATTCTTAGTCCTTACGAAATTGGCACAGACCTAGTGGCCAATGCCGTTTATGCCTATTACACTTATCGCCAAGACTGTATCGTGATAGACTTTGGTACCGCCCTGACCTTTACGGTGGTTTCTAAAGATGCCAAGATTTTGGGCGTTTCCATTGCCCCAGGGCTACAAACGGCTGTAAAATCCCTGTTTTCTAACACCGCCCAACTACCCGAAGTCCCCCTCGAAATGCCCGAATCGGCCATAGGTATCAACACTGTTCATGCCATACA
>JAYWHL010000403.1:0-7634 GCA_043777715.1 Cytophagaceae bacterium
TATATTGCCAGCCTTCTGAAAAAAAGCTATATCTTCTATTGCCTTATCCGAAAAATCAATTTCATAAATCATTCTATACCCAAAAAAGTGTCTAATTCACTTATTTTAACAGTCCTGTACCTACCTTCTAAATAATCCTCTTTACTTTTTTTGATTTTGGCTACAAATTCGGGATTGTAATTAACTTCTTTTTTTTCTTTTGTAAGTTCAAACTTCACTTTCAAAGCCTTAAAAAGTGCTTTAACCGCCTCAATATGAGTGGCATCGTTGGTGTATGCGATAATGTTAATTGCTTCCATCTTATTGAGGTACGGCTAAATTTTGTTGAAAAAATGTTTTAAATTTTTGTTTGGTCAAAACTGAATCAATCAATCGAAAGACCATATTTTTATCTTCGGGTTCAAGTTGAGCAATGAGTTTGACTTGTTCGAGCGTGGTTTTATCTTCTAACGTAACTTCTTTGGGAACATTACTTTCAAAGTTTACAAGTTCGTCAAGTGACATTCCAAAGAATGTGGCAACCTTCGCCAAAGCCCCAATCGAAAGTTCTCTTTGACTTGTTTCAACTTTTGAATAATTGGAACGGTGCATACCCACCAAATCAGCTATTTGCTGTTGTGTAAACCTCTTATCTTCTCTGATTTTACGAATATTTCCCCCTACGTTCATGGTTAAAGTATTTTTGATTGTTCAAATTTAGTCAAATACACTACATTTTGCAAATATTGTTACTTTTTGAAACTTTATTGTTGTCAATACGGAACATATTTAATACACCCGCTCTTTGGGATGTTCCCGTAAGGGTCATCATTTCAGTGGTTTGTCCACCACGGGGCTACCTAGGTAAAACACCAATCCATAAGCAATGTATTTAATTGAAAATCAAGTAGTTATTGTTCGTTCTTTGACATAAAAAAGCCTACACCGAGTTTAGATTTAGGCATTATGACCCTGCCATTGGGCGGTTTTTGAGCATAGGTATCACAACCATCGGATTATAAATCCAAAACAGCGGATTTAAGATTGAATCAGTTGATTTATGGCATTAGCCACCTGTTTGAACTTGTTTTGAGAGATTCTGCCCAAAGTGTAGGCGATAATTTTCTTATCAGCAGTAAAAAGGCGATTGGGTCTGATGTTAGAAGCCACCGAAAGCGAGCCAGTTACTAAATGGCTGTTATCTAATGCAATAGCATAACTATCTCTCGTATTTTTGCTTGTAATCTGACACAAAATAATATCATCGCCTTGCAAATCGGCCAGTACCAAAGCAGGACAACGTTTAGAATCCGATAAGTCCGAAAACGGAAAAGGTAAGACCACAATATCGCCTTTTACAAATGTTGCCATGCTTGTTCTTCTTCTTGATTGAGCCAATCTTCGGCTAAAACAGTTTGGCTTGCAAAATGTGTTTGAACAGCCTCTTTCTTCACTTCCTTTTGCAAAAGTTTAGTGAGCTGTAATTGCTCAGGCTTAGGTAACTGCCTGACAATCTCAGCGACTTGCTGAAAAGTAAGCGGTAAATTAAAATTTAGCTTTGCTTCCATTATGCTAATGAATAAGTTTGTTTAGCTTTAAAATCACGAATAAGGGCATCAATAACCATAAAAATCTGTTTACGGTCAATGTCAGGCATTTTAGAAACTTCCTGCAAACGGTCGAGTACAGATTTATCCAATTCTAAATCCGAATTGCCCACCAAATAATCAAGCGACACCTGCAAGGCATAAGCCAATTTAGTAGCCACTTCGATAGAGGGTTTAACTTCGCCCCTCTCATACCTACCAATAACAGGAGCATGAACGCCAATAATCTTAACTAGTTCTTCCTGCGATGTTTTTTCACTTTGCGAGTATTCAAAAGACGTTCCCCAAACAACCTATAATATCTGATTAGAACTTGTTCTTAATGTATTGGACAAATATATAAAGTAAAATATCTATTCAAATCAAAAATTATTTGCAAGTATCATAACCATTGGATTATAAATCCAAAACAGTTTGGTTCGGTTACAAATCCCGAACAGCGAGTTTTTCTAGTCAAGAAAAAGACTTTTTGTCCGTTTTCTTATTTTCATATCCAATTAATTCCTTTTTTTAGCAAAGAAAGCGTCTTTTCTTCATCAGAATTTTTGATGACCTGATAATCATAAATCCAGTTGGCCGTTGGGGGCATACTCATCAAGATAGATTCGGTACGGCCATTGGTTTCTAGGCCAAATTTTGTGCCACGGTCGTGTACTAAGTTAAACTCTACATAACGGCCTCTTCTTAACAACTGCCAGTTTTTTTCATTTTCTGTAAAAGGTGTTTGTGCGTTTTTTGCCATAAAATGAGTGTAAATAGGGGCAAAGGCTTCGCCAACTGACTTTACAAACTCAAAAATTTGTGCTTTATTTTTCTCTTGATTTGGTTTTTGATAATCAAAGAAAATCCCACCAATACCACGAGTTTCTTCTCGGTGTGGCGAATAAAAATAATCGTCGGCCCAAGGTTTGAACTTGGGGTAATAGGCCGAATCGTGTGCATCACAAGCATTTTTGAGTTGGGTATGAAACCATGAGGCATCTGATTCATCAACATAATGGGGCGTAAGGTCTATGCCGCCACCAAACCAGCATTCGCCATTTTCAAGTTCAAAATACCTAACATTCATGTGAATAATCGGTACCATGGGGCTATTTGGGTGGATAACGATAGAGACCCCCGTTGCAAAAAAATCAGTTTTTTCGCTTAGGTTCATGCTTTGTACCATTTTAGGGTGTAATTGCCCCCAAACTGCCGAAAAGCCCACGCCCCCTTTTTCGATGATATTTCCCTTGGCAACCGTTCGAGACCTCCCTCCGCCGCCTTCGGCTCTTTGCCAATTATCTTCTCTGAATTTAATATTGCCGTCTGCAAGTTCTAATTCTTTACAAATTGAATCTTGAAGACCCTGAAAATACTGACTTATTTCTTCTTTATTTGGCATTTTTTATAAAATGTATCTATACTTAAATTGATTTGAATTCGCTCAAAACTTCTCCCATTTTAGTTCTTGGACTTTTTTTGTTTTTTTAGAAAAATTAATTCCAATCCCAATACACGTTTTCCCTTCGTTAAGGTAGGGTTCTAAATATGCTTTATCCTTAATTTGTTGTAATGCTTTGGTGGCCGAACCGTCTAACTTAAATTCAAAACAGTAGATGTAATCTGGCAATTTTACAAAAGAATCCAACCTACCATCAGAGGTTTGTACTTCACTTTCTACATAAATTCCTAACAACTTGAAAGTTAAATGAATGATGGCATGATAAAAATGTTCGTTTTCGTTTTGCCAATGTATTGCAGGAATAGATTTAAATAAGGAATTAAAAACACGTTCAACCTTCTCTAAATCATTGACTTTCAAAGCATTCCTTAATTGTAAGGCAAGATTCAAACTAAACTCATCTTGATTACCGATGTAAGATTCGGCCAAAACTTGTAAATAAGAAAGGCGTACTTCACGATTTGGAAACCCTAATTGATAAATGTCATCATCTTTATCAAAACGCTTAAAGGTTAAATATCCCGTTTGAAACATGAGCGGAATGACTTGTAAATTTTCTATTTCATAAGCACTTAATTGAACAAGCGAGGCCATGATATTATCAAAATCATAGAGTTTTTTCTCTTTACTCAATCTTACCAAAAATGTTGGTGTACCGCTCTCAAACCAATAATTCTTAAAGTCATAACCGCCAGCAAAAAAACTTAACAATGAAAACGGATTATAGACATGGGTTTTCGTATCCCAAGTGTAGCCATTGTACCACCTTTTTATTTCTGCTTTGTCTGCTATTTTGAGTTCCTCTGCAAAATACTCTTCCAGTTCATTTTCAGTAATTCCACAACACCCAGCATAGTATTTATGGGTGGTAAGGTCTGTCAAATTATTTAAGTCAGAGAAAATACTCACCCGAGAAAACTTAGATACGCCTGTTATAAAAACCATTTTCAGATAGGGGTCTGCATCTTTAAGAATCGAATAGAAATTTTTCATCGTTTCTCGGTTTTCAATCGCCAAATGTATGTTCTCTGTTCCTAGATAATCAATAATTGGCTTATCATATTCGTCAATCAGTACAATTACTTGTCCTTCTTTTTCAAACAGTTTAAAAATAAGTTCTTGAAACTTTGCACTAATTACTGTCTGATTTAGGGTAATAGCATAGCCTTGGGCGATTAGGTCGAGTTGGTTACTTATGGCCAAGCCTAATCCTTTTTCTTTATGACTGATACTGGCAAACGAAATTTTAATTACAGGATTTTTTTGATTCCAGTCCCATTTATCTTCAATAAAAAGACCTGAGAATAATTCTTTTCTTCCCCTAAAAACAAACTCTAGTGTACTGACAAACAATGACTTACCGAACCTACGTGGTCGAGATAAGAAATAATATTTTCCACCATTCGCTAAGCGTAGTACATATTCTGTTTTATCGACATACTGAAAATGTTGTTTCCGTATTTCCTCAAAATTCTGAATTCCAACAGGATATTTTATATTCATGGCTGATTAAAACAAATTTTGAAAAACCTAATATTACATCAATCCCAAATCTTGCTGAATGGCTTTTACTTTATCTTTTAACGATACTAACGTTTTATCAAAGTCGTTTGGATTGTTGAGCGGGGCATTTACTGACACATAAAATTTAATTTTGGGTTCTGTACCACTCGGTCTGGCCGAAACCTTGCTACCGTCGGCCAATACAAGCTGAATAACGTTAGAACTTTCGATGCCCATTCCCGTTACAATTTCAGAAATTTGGCCAGTTTTCAAATCTTTTGAAGTCATGTTCTGATAATCTAAAACCGTAACTGGCTCCGAACCTGCCACCGATGCAGGAAGATTATTACGCATATCGGTCATCATAAGCTGAATTTCTACTGCACCTTGTTTGCCTTTTTTGGTTAAAGAAATCAAGCCTTCATAATAAAAATTATGCTTCATATACATTTCGGTTAAGAAATCGAAAAGGCTCAAACCTTTGTCTTTGGCAAAAGCCGTAAGTTCGGCAATCATCGCACAAGACGCCACGGCATCTTTGTCTCTCACGGCATCACCAATCAAATATCCATAGCTTTCTTCTCCGCCTGCAATAAACTGCTCCTTTCCCTCTAACTCTCTGATTACTTGGGCAATATACTTAAATCCTGTGAGGGTATCATAGCATTTTACCTGATAAGCCTCACACATTTTATTGATAATTTCGGTCGTAACTATCGTTTTTGCCACAAACTCTTTACCTTGTAGCTTCCCTGATTTTTCCCAAGCCTGTAACAAATAATAGATTATCAAACTGGCCATTTGGTTACCGTTCAGCAACTGCCATTCTCCTGCTTTATTTTTCACGGCTGCCCCCACTCTGTCAGCATCAGGGTCGGTGGCGATAACTAAATCAGCATCAATTTCTTTGGCCAAATTCATGGCTAGGGTCATGGCTTCTTGTTCTTCTGGATTTGGAAAAACAACCGTTGGGAAATTCCCGTCTGGTACGGCTTGGGCTTCCACAATATGCACGTTTTCAAAGCCTAATTTCGCTAAAGCCCTAGGAACTAGCGTAATACCCGTACCATGAATGGGTGTAAAAACGATTTTTAGGTTTTTTTGGCGGCCAATTACTTCTGGGTTAATACAATTATTACTGATAGTTTCGAGATATTTTTCGTCTATTTTGTCAGCAATAATACTGATTAAACTTTCATTTCGCTTAAAATTAACTTGACTGATATTGGTAATGGCGTTTACTTCTTCAATCACATTTTTGTCGTGGGGCGGCACCACCTGCGAGCCGTCGGTCCAATAGGCTTTGTAACCGTTGTATTCTCGTGGATTGTGTGAGGCCGTAATCACTACGCCACTCACACAGCCCAAAGCCCGAATGGCAAACGAAAGTTCGGGCGTTGGCCTTAACTCCTTGAACATAAATACTTTAATACCATTTGCCGAGAAAACGTCGGCCGTGAATTGAGCAAATTCTGGCGACATATTTCGGCTATCGTGGGCAATGGCAACGCTCACTTGCTGGCCTTCAAAACTTTTGTTGATATAATTGGCCAAACCCTGCGTGGCCGTTCCTACCGTATATTTATTCATTTTGTTAGAACCCACCCCAATCAGACCACGCAAACCACCCGTTCCAAACTCAAGGTTTTTATAAAACGAATCAATCAATTCGGTTTCGTTGTTGGTATCAATCAATTGCTGAATATGACTTTTGGTTTCATTATCATATTGACCTTCAAGCCATTGGTTTATTTTTTGAGTAGTAAATTCGTCTAAGCCATTCATAATATTGCTTGTTTAAAATTGGAGTTTTCGGATATTTAACAAAAATAGGGCTTTTGGCTAGTAAACAAAACTGAATGTAGATTTGAGTTTGTTAATACAAAGATAAATCTTGAATTTAAATATTAATTTCTCTCATTTTTACTCTAATTTTGACCTTCATACATAACCTTGAAAACATTTTAGCAACATGGCTTTAGAAGAAACTTTTAGATGGTTTGGCCCCTCCGACCCCGTTCCGTTGGCTCATATCCGACAGGCTGGTGCCACGGGTATTGTTACGGCATTGCATCATATTAAGAATGGAGAAATTTGGAAAAAAGAAGAAATTATTGAACGAAAAGCCATTATTGAGCAAGCTGGACTAGATTTTTCGGTCGTAGAAAGTGTTCCAGTTCATGAAGACATCAAAAAACGTACAGGAAATTACAAGCAGTATATAGAAAACTACAAAACCTCTTTACGAAATCTTGGGCAATGCAAAATAGATACCGTTTGTTATAATTTTATGCCCGTTTTAGATTGGACTCGTACAGATTTGGACTTTGAATTGCCCGATGGTTCAAGGGCTTTACGGTTTGATGCCACCGAGTTTGCTGCTTTTGATGTTTATTTGCTCAAACGACCCAACGCAGCACGTGATTATACAGACGAACAACTAGAAAAAGCTCAAATTTGGATAAAAAACGCCACTACTCAACAAAAAACGAAGCTAGAAAAAAACATTATTGCAGGTTTGCCTGGCAGCGAAGAAAGTTTTACACTAACCGAGTTTCAGAAAATATTAGATACTTATCAGGGAATTGATGCCAAAATGTTACAAGAAAACCTGATTGAGTTTCTAAAAGAAATCGTTCCTACGGCCCAAGAAGTAGGAATCAATTTGGCCATTCACCCCGACGACCCCCCTTTTCCAATTTTGGGTTTGCCAAGGGTTGTCAGTACCGAAAGTGATGCTTTGGCAATTTTAAACGGTGTAGATTCGCCTACGAATGGCCTTTGTTTTTGTACGGGGAGTTATGGCGTAAGGCCCGACAATGACCTTGTGGGTATGGCCGAAAGAATGGCTAATCGTATTAATTTTGTGCATTTGAGAGCTACCAAAAGAGACGAATTTGGTAGTTTTTATGAAGCCGACCACCTCAGGGGTGATGTGGATATGTATGGCGTAATGAAAGCCCTTTTGACAGAGCAAAAAAACAGACAAAATACTGGCAGACAAGACTTTAGGATTCCGTTCAGACCCGACCACGGCCATAAAATGCTTGACGACCTCAATCCTCTCAAAAAAACGAATCCTGGTTACACCGCCATTGGAA
>JAYWHL010000404.1:0-2754 GCA_043777715.1 Cytophagaceae bacterium
TATTTCCTAAAATTCCTGCAACAGAAACTGCTTTAAATCCATCTACAAATTCCTTAAAAATGCTAATTTCTCCTAAATTTTTACCTCCGCTTAGATGTAAAATATTTTTTCGCCAAAGGCCGTCCATCGGACTATTTTCATGCTCTTTTACTTTGTTTAGATAATCTATCACTTGTTGCGGATTGGCCACCGATAACCTACCAACAGGTATAGCTGGCTCAAAAGTAGCCTTGCCGTTCAAGCCCATCACAAGCGGCCAGTCCGACCCTGGCCAACCGCCATTCGGTACTTGGTCTTGCACCACCAACGATGGTATCAGCCTAACCGCCTGTGGGTCTCGGGCGGTGCCAATCAGCATTAAAAACTGGGGTTTTCCCTTATTGAGCATAAAATCCATGAACTTTCTAATGGCTAGAGGGGTACGCTCGCCGAAGGTAAATTGGTTATAGAGCAAATCAACATTTACGCTAAGGGTGTCATAATTCCCTCCTTTGGCCGAAGCTCTGTATTCGGTGTAGGCTTGTATAGCATCTTTTGTACCTTCGGCAGGGCCTCGGAGGGTCTGGTGGGTAACAATGATATAATTAGGCTTGGTAGGATTTATATCTCTAAAGTTTACTTTTTGTATAGCGATTACATTCTTAAAGGTATTGGTAATGAATACTTTATTTTCTTTGTTGATATTATTAATTACCACCTGTAACCGCCCATTAACCAAGGTATATTTTTGTCGCTCAATATTGGTAGTATTTCCCATATTATAAACCACAGCCCCAGTTGGTGTACCGCCAATATTTAAGAGCATTTGACTTTGTTTTGAAGCAACGAGACTAAACATTTTCTCGGTTTGGCCTCTCATTTCAAATTTTTGAGGATAATTTAACTTGGCATAACTCAGGGAATAGTCGTCTGAAAAATTTGGATTATCAATACTTCTCGATGTCGTGGTTATGGTCAGGTCGCCATTGGGAGCGGAGTCTTTCCAGTCAAAATCAAAGGAACTCACTTTTTTATAAGCCAATGAAAACTCAGAAGTTCCAATTTTTCGTTTAACTAAAGGACTTGCCCCTGCAAAACTCTCAACGGAATGGTTATTAAAACTTCGGCCAATCAAACAGAGTTCTACACTCGGCAAAATTGGGGCATCAACCTGAGTATCTAAGAGCTTAAATACCAAGGCATTGTCTATGCCTTTAGAGATGGCCGCACTCATAAATCCCTTTCCATGGTCGTAGTGGCTAAAAATAGTTCCACTACTTGCTCCAAGCGGATAAACCGTTCCTGCGGGATAATCGTTTCTAAAAATCTTTAGAGACTCTTCGATATGATAGGTTTCAGCCACTAGGTTTTGAGTGTTGGGCGGCTCCACTTGGCTCATTCTTCTACCTTTTTGGCTGTCGGGTCTCCAAGTCAAAAATACCGCCGTAGTATCTGAAAATAGATTATAATATTTGTTTACTTGGGCGGAAGTTGGTATATAAAGCAAAGAATCTTGGGCACCATCATTACCTGTGCCATAAAACTCTATAAAATCGTTTTCGTTGAATACACTATCGTTCTCACCCTCTACATAAATGGCTTGTTCTGTACCTCGATAAAAAAGCTGCAAACTGGTCGGATTTATGTTAAGCGGAATACCTGCATTTTTGATTTGCTGGTAACTAATACGGTACATTCCCGATTGAGTAAGTGATATTTTATAATAGCTTTGTTGATAATTTATCCACTCGTTTCCAAAGGTTTTTTGGGCATTGGCTTTAAGTAAAATACTCATTATCAATACAATAGCGAAAGTTAATTTTTTAAGCATAATGGTCTATTTTATGGAAAAATCAAATACTGTTTGGAATCCAATTCCCGATGAGGGCTAACAAAAACAAAATTAGCAAATATGCCCTAATAGCTATCAAAAATGCTTGGCGTTTAGTATCTATCAACCAAAAAACTATTGCTAATAAAGCTAAAAAAGATGACGGAGCTAACAAACGAACATCAAGGGCATCGAAAGGCGAAAAAACCCTTAATCCAACAATCACAATAAAATAACAACCTGCAATTTTGAAAAACGTTTTAGATACATTATCGAATGTTTTATCAAAAATAATAGAACGAAATTTATTGAATATTAATCTAAAAATAAACAATTGTAGCCCCAAGCCCATCAAAAATAGCCAATCAATATACTCAAAACGGCTATTACGAATCATTGCAAATTCGTTGAGCAATGCCTTTATCAACATTAAAGACAAGTGAATGAGGCTTTCGGTTGGTACAAACCTTACACCTCCCCAAATATTACCCGAAGCGTAATAATTTAAGTAAAAATAAGCGATAATGCCGATACTAACACCCAACACTAACAAAACCAACTGTATGAAAACTCGAAACTGTTTTTTGGTTAAGTATTTTAAGGCTTCAAAACCAAACCAAATAAGAACAAAACCACCTATATATCGGGTAAGAAAGAGGGCAATACTCAACAATAAAATAAGCAGGAAATTTTTGTTAAGACCATGGCTATAATAATAACCAATCATTACCAAAATAGTAATAAAGAGGGTTTCAGACCAAGTGTAAGACAGTATCAAAACGAAAGGATAAAAACTGGCCACCAACAACCAAGCCTGATTTTTGAAAAAAGGAAAGAATTTGTAAACTAAAAAAATGACTAGTAAGACATTCAAAATTTTGGAAGCGACTAGCAGATTGATTTGCCCAAAAAACGAAACAACTATCAAAACCGCAGGGTATAAT
>JAYWHL010000405.1:0-2751 GCA_043777715.1 Cytophagaceae bacterium
AAAACTAGCCATAACCGATTTTGGGGCTTATCCAAAAGAGAAGTTCTTGGCCGATTTGGCTCACTTCAACGAGGGCGAACCCATCACCGAGTTACAACAATTTTTGGTTGATGAAAGCCTGAATGCTTTGCAGTGGTTGGGTTCGCATAATGTAAAATTCGAGCCAATTTATTCAAGACAAAGTTTTGTAAAAAACGGTCGCTATGTGTTTTGGGGTGGCCTAAGCCTAGAGGCCGAAGGCGAAGGCAACGGCCTAGTACACGAAGAACTGAAAGAGTACCTACGCCTAGGAGGAGAAATTTGGTACGAAACCGAAGCCCTAGAACTTATCCAAGAAAACGAAAAAATTGTTGGTCTAAAATGTTTGAAAGAAGGCCAAGCAATGACCCTCCCTTGCAAAAGCGTGGTGTTGGCTTGTGGAGGTTTTGAGGCCAACAAAGAACTAAGAGTAAAATACCTTGGCCCCAAATGGGCAAACGCCAAAGTACGAGGCACACGCCACAACATGGGCAAGGGGCTGGAGATGGCCACCGCCGTTGGGGCGGCCCTAAATGGTTTTTTTGGAGGTTGCCACGCTACGCCCATGGACAAATTTATGCCCGAATACGGCAATCTAAATATTCCACACATAGAGCGAAAACATTACCGAAAAATATCGTACTTGTTTGGGGTTATGCTCAATGCCAATGGCGAACGATTTGTGGACGAAGGACTAGATTTTAGAAACTATACCTACGCCCAGTTTGGGAAGGCCGTATTGATGCAAGACCAAGAAACAGCTTGGCAATTATTTGATAATAAGGTATTTAACCTTTTGTATTCTGAATACAAAACCCATGATGCTAGTTTTGTGGAGGCTCAAACCCTAGAAGAATTGATTGAAAAACTAGAGGGAATCAATCAAACAAAAGCCCTTGAAACCTTAAAACAATACAATGAGTCGGTTAATCAAGACATCGCATTTGACCCAACCGTTAAAGACGGTAAAAGTACAATAGGCTTGACTTTGAACAAAACTAACTGGGCCAACACCCTTGATACGCCGCCTTTTAGGGCTTATCCAGTTACGGGAGGCATTACTTTTACGTATGGCGGGGCAAAAGTGAACAAAAAAGGCGAAGTATTAAACCAAAACAATGAGCCAATAGCAGGGCTTTTTGCTTGTGGCGAGATGGTGGGTGGCGTATTTTTTTATGGCTATCCTGGTGGGTCTGGCCTAACGTCAGGTACTATTTTTGGGCGATATGCGGGGGCTTCGGCAGCTACTTTTGCTCGGCAATAAAGCCCTCAATATAGGTTTTTACTTGCCGTAAAATAGCAATAATTTGGTAGATGTCTTTACCCGAAGCCACATAAGCATCACTAACGGCATATTCGTTGCCGTTTAAGATAACAAAAAACCAGTTGCGACCAACAACATAACAACCGTAAAGTGGAAATCTGTTTTCGTTTTTTTGCTGTGCGGCCAAAAGTTCCGAAAGTAATTGCCCTTTTGGGTCATTGTCTCGTTTCATTTCCTGCTTGTATTCGTGAATGAAGAAGTAAGGTTGCGAGGGGCGTTGTTTACCTTTTGAAATCATAAAATCAACTCGTCCACCAATTTCAGTTCCGTTGATGGTGGCACTAAGTGTTCTTTGAGAAAAAATAGTATAAGCCCGACTTCTAAAGTCAGCTATATCAAGTATGATACTGATACCTTGCATTTTGAGTTCGTCTTCGTTCCAGTAGTCAGCGTACTCAAAAAATGTTTGTTTTAGTATTTCTAAACGTTGCTTGGTATGGTCATCAAAAGTAGTTGTGGCTGATAACCAAGATTCCAAAAGGGTAGATTCAAAATTTCGATACAAACCAAAAGTATTTTCTAGTTCTTCGGTTTCCCACATTTCAAAACTTTTCATAATAGTATGTTTTTTTACAAAGTTACAAAGAAAGAAATAGAACAAAAATAGGCGAATCGTAATGCTTTTTGCTTGTAATATAGCCTAGGGGCGTATTTTTGGGCGATATGCGGGGGCTTCGGCAGCTACTTTTGCTCGGCAATAAAGCCCTCAATGTAGGTTTTTACTTGACGTAAAATAGCAATAATTTGATAGATGTCATTGCCAGAGGAAACATAAGCATCGCTAACAGCATATTCAGTTCCTTGTAATAACACAAAAAACCAGTTACGGCCAACGACATAACAACCATATAGTGGAAATCTGTCTTTATTTTGGTGTTGTGCGGCCAAAAGTTCCGAAAGTAATTGCCCTTTTGGGTCATTGTCTCGTTTTCGTTCTTGTTTATACTCGTGAATAAAAAAATAAGGATGCGTAGGTTTTTGATAGCCTTTTGCCAGCATAAAATCGACTCTACCTCCAATGCTTATGCCATTGACGGTAGCACTAAGAGGGCGTTGAGAAAATGACTTAAAATTATCAGAAGTGTAATTTACTAATTCAAGAATACTGGCAATAGATTGGAGTTTAAGTTCGTCTTCATTCCAGTAATCTACATTTTTTAGAATACGGTCTCTGATACGTTCGATGAGTTCTGTTTCAAATTCGTTAAAAATAGCAGTTGAGGCTAACCAGTTGGTAATAAGCTGATTATCCCAAATCTGTTTCAGGCCAAAAGTCATTTCTAAGTCTTGTGTTTCCCAACTTTCAAAATTTCGCATCATAATTATGTTTTTTTACAAAGTTACAAAGAAAGAAATAGAACAAAAATAGGCGAAAACGCAATGCTTTCGCCTATTGTGTGGTTTCGCTT
>JAYWHL010000406.1:0-2750 GCA_043777715.1 Cytophagaceae bacterium
TTTATTGTTACGGGCGGACAAGTGGTAAATCCTGCAAAAGTTTTTGAAAATATGGCCAATTACGAAGAAGAAAACCAAGGGTTGTTCAAAGCCATCGAAAATGCCAAAATCCCTGGCGTATTGTTTGTGTCGGGGGATAGGCACCATACCATCTTACACAAAAAAGAGAGAAGCGGCACATATCCACTGTATGATTTAACGGTTTCGCCACTAACTTCTGGGCCGTCAAAACCCAAAGATATTGAGCTAGGCTCAAGCTATGTTGAAGGAACGCTACTGGCCGAACGCAACTTTGCAACCTTTGAAGTATCGGGGATATTAAAAGACAGAGTTTTGAAAATGAATATTTTTAATACCAAAGGAGAATTAAAATGGACAAAAGAAATAAGAGCCAACGAATTAAAGTAAATTAAGTATTTGATTTTTAATTACTTATGTTTTTTGATTAATCAAAATTGCTGAATACTAGACATTTTTATTTTTTGAGTGCTTTCAAAAGTCCCTCCCAACTGGGGAGGGATTTAGGGTGGAGTAAAATCGAAAATTTTCCAGCAGTCAGACAAAATTGCCTAAAGCTACTTGCATATTTTATAAAGAAACCCTTAGAGTCTTAGCACTTTGAGGGTTTCTTTTTGCTCGTTTTTGATAACATTTAGTAAATATACCCCCGCCCCGCCGAGTAATTCTATCTGAATTTTTGCTCGTCCTTGTGGTAAAGTTTGGCTACATAAAATACCATAATTTTGGCCATTTAGCCCATATTGTTCTATTGAGACTTTGGTGTTTTGTTTGAAGTTTAAGGCCAAGGTTATCTTTCCGTCAATACTCGGATTGGGGTATATCAGGCTTTTTTCCTCTTCTAAAACTTCGGTAGCGGTAATTATTTTACCCAAAATGCCAGTTTCTATCAACGAAAACCTCCCCGACAATAAATCCTTTGTGGTGGCGTCGTCTGTTTTGAACCATTTGTTCATTATTTCATCATAAACTTGCCGATAATCAAATTGATTTTTGAAATCTGCATTTTTATTCAAATTCGTGAAACTCAAATTTTGGCCAAATATTTTTCCATTTACAGGCTGCCCAAAAGCAAACATCACACTGGCTGCACCATGGTCGGTGCCATAACTGGCGTTGTCGTTGGGTCTTCTGCCAAATTCAGATACGGTAATTCCTAAAACGTTCTCGTGTTTTTTTTGAGCCTTCAAATCGGCCATAAACGATGAAACCGCATTGCTTAAATTTTTGAGTAAATTTCCGTGAACGCCATTTTCTGAACCTTGGTTGGCATGATTATCAAAACCATCAATACTTACCAAATACACCTTGGTTTTCAAACCTCCTGATATTAAGCGACTTACGAGTTGTAATTGTTTTGATAATTTATCCGTTTCAAATTTTGTAGTATTTTTGCCAGCGTCAAAGGCTTTTTTTACAACCTGCGAATATTTATTGGATTGTAAGCTAATATCATATAAAAAGTTAAATTCAGACTCATACATTCCGCTACCCGCCATTGGATTCTCGCCCGAAAGAATATCCTTGCCACGGTCATAAAACTCCTCGGGGTTCTCTACCGAAATAGAAATATCGGCCTTTGGGGTTTGAAAAAGTAAAGACGAACTCGACCCAATATTCATACAATAAGGGTCGTTTGGGATACCGTTTTGTAATAATTTTTCAAAATATCTCCCCATCCAACCCGTTTCTAGGCGTTCGGAATCATTAACAGGAATTTTTGCACTCAACCAAATATCAGTAGAACGAAAATGCGAAAGGTTATGGTTATCATAGCCAACGCCTTGAATCACAGCCAGGTTACCTTCGTTATACATTCCAAACATACCATTAGAAATACCAGATTTTAGGTTTTGATTCATAAATGTATCCGAATTACCCAACCGAATGGCCTGATTTTTAGCAACATTTACTTTGGTTCTGAATTTGTTATAATATTGGTCGTTTTCGGCAGGCACGATTGTATTGAGGCCATCGTTGCCACCAAACAATTGAACGATAACCAAAATATTGTCATTTTCTTGGCTTTCAATTTGCATCGACGGCATCGCCTGTGCCTGTATTGGTATATTGGCAATCGAAAAATTAGAAGCTAATACCGAACCAACGGCAGTTCCATACAAAAAATCTCTTCTAAGCATAAAGGTTGAATTTTAGTAATCTACATTTTTTATGACAAACATTGAATTTTTACTAAATCTAATAAATTATGGCTTTGAAGAAGAAGACAAGAACAAAAAAATTAGAATAATTTGTAAGAATATTTGACAAAGGCTATTTTTTTAGCTAATTTTGCATTGTTGAAAAACAAAGAGAGATGGCAGAGCGGTCGAATGCGGCGGTCTTGAAAACCGTTGACTGTTACAGGTCCGGGGGTTCGAATCCCTCTCTCTCTGCAAAAGCCCTTGATTTATCAAGGGCTTTTTTGTTTTTGTTTTTTCTGTTGAATTTTGAGAAGATGATTTATCAAGGGCTTTTTTGTTTTTAATTTCAAACCAATTTTATAAAATCATGTGGACAGAAGAAAATAATGCTTTGGTTAGGGTATTCATGTTCAAAAATTTTAGCGAAGCCTTCGCTTTTATGACCCGTGTGGCCCTATTGGCCGAACAACAAGGCCATCACCCCAATTGGACTAACGTATGGAACAAAGTCACCATTAAACTCAATACCCATGATGCTGGTGGAATCGTAACCCAAAAAGATTGGGATTTGGCCAATGCGATTGATAA
>JAYWHL010000407.1:0-7616 GCA_043777715.1 Cytophagaceae bacterium
GTGCAATTGGGGTTTCCGCATTATATCCTAGACATTCGTAACGAATTTGGCGACTATGTAATCGACCACTTCACGGGTGAATACCTCGCAGGCCGTACCCCAAACCCCTGTGTGCTTTGTAACACCCACATCAAGTGGGACGCCCTGCTACGGCGTGCCGACAAACTCGACTGCGAGCATATTGCCACAGGGCATTACGCTAATGTTCGCCAAGAAAACCAACGATTTATTATTTCTAAAGGCAAAGACGCTTGGAAAGACCAAAGTTATGTGCTTTGGGGCGTTTCTCAGGCCAGTTTGGCTCGTACTTTGTTGCCTTTGGGGCATCTAACCAAGGCCACCATCAGAGATATGGCTGCCGAAAGAGGCTTTTTTGACCTCTTGAACAAGCCCGAAAGTTATGAAATTTGCTTTGTACCCGACAATGATTATAGGGGTTTTTTGAAACGAAGAATGCCCGAACTCGAAGCCCAAGTAAAAGGCGGTAATTATGTGGACAAAGAAGGTAAGATTTTAGGAAAACACGACGGTTACCCTTTTTATACCATCGGCCAACGCAAAGGCTTGGGTATTGCTTTTGGTTACCCCGCCTTTGTAACCGAAATCAGAAAAGAAACTAACGAAGTGGTACTAGGCCGAGACATTGACCTTGAACGCAATGGTATGATTGTTGAAAAACTAAACCTTCAGAAGTATGCTCAATTAGACGCCCCCCTCCAAACCATAACCAAGGTTAGATACAAAGACGAAGGCCAACAGGCTACCATTACCCAAAACGGAGACACCATGACCGTCCATTTTGCTGAACCCGTTGTGGGCATTGCCCCAGGCCAAGCTGCGGTTTTTTATGAAAACGACGACGTAGTGGGTGGAGGTTGGATTAGCAAAAATTTTTAGGCTTTGGAAAGGAAAAATAAATGGCTTAATCTGAGAACTGGATAGTTTAAAAAACGTGGGGACAAAACGTAGAGACGAGTAGTATTCGTCCGCAATTAGAGGCTAGTAGGCGTGCCACGCCTTTGAAGCATGGCACGCCTTGCAAATAAAAACTACTCATTTACAAGTAGATAATCATGTTTTGTTCAGTACTCAGTAAAAAACCACAAAATATTCACTAATAAACTGGCTATCAAACCTTTGTGGTCTTTGTTTCTTTGTGGTTTATTTTGTAATTGTATTGAGTTGCCAAAAGCTACTGAACTATTCCCGTGTTTGGTGGCTCAGCAAACACCTTTGCGAAAGTAATATTTCTAAACAAATTTCTGTGTTATGCTATACTTTGTAAAATTGTCCAGCACTCCAGTACTCAAACAAAAAACCTTAATTTCGTTACATTCGCTGTTGTATGGCCAATAGGTTTTCGCCCTTGGTCATACAACGCATTTGCTGATTGATTGCCGTGAAATATTCGTGTTTTTGCAGAAACGAAACCTGCATTGTGTCCCATTGTTGGCGATTGCTGATGATTTGCTTATTAACCAACTCCTGATACAGGCTATCGCCAATGCTAAAAAAATCGGCTCGGCCAAGATAGTCTAAGTCGGCATCGCATAATATTTCGCCAAGTTGGCTTGTGGGCGTTTGTGGGATTTTGGTAGCCATAATAGCCTTGCACACAATCTCTATTTGGCTTGGACTATATCCAAAAGCGGGTAGATTGTTTTGGGCAATTTCACAGCTTTTTTCTTCGTGATTTTGATAGGTTTCCAAAAAACCCGCATCGTGATAATAAGCCGCCGTTTCTAATAACTGTAATTTTTCTTTGTCGTCAATACGCTCAGCCAAGGCAATTCGCCTAGCTTGTTTCACAACATCTAGGGTATGGCCAAGGCTATGGTAGCTCAATTGGCTTGGCAGTTCAAAAGTCAATCTTTTTAAGATATAAGCAGTGGCTTTGGCTAATTTCATAAGCAATTAGTTAGATTTTTCTACAAAATACATATCTATTTCTCCTTTGTTTTTGGCGGCAATTTTACCTCGATATTGGCATAAAAACTGGCTCTTAATAAGCTGATAAGTATGCTCCGAAATATTCACTTTGCCGTCTTCGCTATTGGTTTCCATTCTTGAGGCCGTGTTTACGGTATCTCCCCAAATGTCGTAGGCAAATTTCTTGGAACCCACCACCCCTGCCACCACTGGCCCCGTGTTGATGCCGATTCTGATACCAAAACAGAATTTATTTTGGGCGGCTCGTTCGGCTTTGAGGTTTATCATAAAATCCCTGATTTCAAGGGCTGCCATCGTCAAATCGGTTGCATGGGTGGTATTAACCGTTGGCAAACCTGCCGCACACAAATACGCATCGCCAATGGTTTTTATTTTTTCTATTCCTTGATATTTACCAATAATATCATCAAAAGCCCTGAAACAAAAATCTATTTCTTCGACCAAAGCCTGCGGACTTAGTAGATTGCTGGCCAGTGTAAAATCCTTAAAATCTGTAAACAACACCGAAACCTGCTCGTAGTGCCTGGCTTGGGCTACACCATTAAGTTTGAGTTCGTTTACTAAATCTAGGGGTAAAATATTGAGTAACAATGAATCAGAACGACTTTTTTCGTTGGCAATGATAACGTTCTTTTCAGAAAGTAAAGTATTTGATTTTTGTTTATTCAAAAACATTTTGCCCAACAACAACACCAACAACACCACAAAGCCAAGCCCAATCATTAAATATCGTTGTTCCAACTGGGTTTTTTCCATGGCCAGTTGTTGTAATTTTTTTTCGTGATTTAATGCCTCAATCTCAAAACTTTGGGCTGTAATGGCCTGTTGATTTTTTAGGATTTCTATCCTCTTTTGGGTGGTATCGGCACTTAGTCTATCTATCGTTTGGGTGGACTGGGCTATTTCTAATTGCTTGATTTTTAATTGAGTATCGGCCAGTTTTTGTTGTTTTCGTTGTTCTTCTTCAGCCAAAATCTGTTGTTTTTTTAGCTGTTCTTCGGCCAGTTGTTTTTGTTTTTTTAGCTGCTCTTCGGCCAATAATTGTTGCTTACTTTGATTGACCAATTCACTTCCCAAAACGTCGTTTACATCGCCAAAAAGTTTACTCGCTTTTTTCTTGAATTTCTTTTGATCCGATTTGTTCCCCAGCTTTCCATGTACTTCGGATAGCTGCATATAGGTTAGGGTTAAGCCTTTTTTATAGCTATTTTTTTCGGCTATTTCCATGGCCTGTTCGGCATAATTGAGGGCTTCGCTTAAGATATTGGTTCGCTCATATTCTTCCGACAATCCCAGTAATATATCCACTTGGGTATTTTCGTTTCTTTCTTGTTTTAGTGAACTTTTAAGTAACGTAATTGCATTTTGTTGTTGGGCAAAGGTTGGTAACCCAATTGCCAAAAACCACAAAATAGCGAAGAAAATAATGGATTTTTTTTTCATTTTTTGTAACAGAAACATAGGAATAGATTGTTAAAGTGAAGAGCGAAATATTGACATTTTTAGTAAAAGTACGACCCATAAACCCTGTCGAGTACATGAGAATATGTAGCTGTAAGCAATAAGCTGTACTGGCCGACACTCGGTATAGGCTTGATATACAAATAATTACGATATTAATAATTTAAACTTACTAGGATTCAAGTACTTGCCGCCTTTTATAATGCTACCTTGTAATGTGCCTAACCTACAGCATTAAACCGATAGGCCAGCAAGTAAATAAACAATAGTTGGATTGATACCACAAGTGCAATGATTATTTCAGAGCGTGGTTCTTTGTTTTTGAGGTTTACGGCAACCGCTCCAACCAAGATAATTGCCCAAATACTGATACCCCAAATGCGACTTTGCTGAAAAACAATGGCAATGGCCGCTATTATTTCTGTAAGTCCAAGTCCTTGCATAAACCACATCGGAAAGCCCCAACGGCTAAATTGCTCTATTTTGGCAGGCTGGGCTGTAAGTTTGATAAAGCCAAAATACAGAGAAGGTATCACAAAAAGAATGACTAAAATCCAAAAAATGATAGTTGTCAAATTCATAATAAAAAACAGTTTAAAGGATATGATACAAATATAAAAAATATTCGATACCAAATGGCACGGGCATATATTTTAGTATTTTTACGGCAATTCAAAATTTATTTTATCATGTTCGAGCAATTTATATCGTTTTTTAAGAGAAAAATATTGAGAGACAACCAAGTGCGTTGGAACTATAAATATGCCAAAGGCGACTGGGAAGGTCTCAAAAATCCAGCCCTTAACAATCGCCTTTTGCCAGCTATTCATTACATCAAATCATTAAAACCCCAGGCCGATATTTTAGAAATTGGTTGTGGCGAGGGGGTGTTTCAACAAATGTTGGGTGTGGACAATTATCAATCTTTTGAAGGGACAGATATTTCGGACTGGGCAATAAACCAAGCCCAAGCCTTTGCAAATGCACAAACGGTTTTTATAGCGGCAGATATGGAAATTTATCTCCCGCAAAAACCCAAATACGATGTTATTGTTATTACCGATTCGGTTTATTACAGTGCCAAACCCCTGCAATTGCTCAAACGGTATCAAAGCTATTTGCAACCCGATGGTATTTTTATTATTACGATGAATGCCTACAAACATTCGGACAAAGTTTGGCAAAAAATAGAAGAGCATTATCGGCCTCGTTATCAAGAAGTTGTGGCCAATACTTTCGGTAAATGGACTTGTAAAGTGTATCCATTACAAAATTGATAAAAAGAAATAGGTTTGATTGGGCCAATAATCAAGAATTTGAATTTAATATTTTGCTCAAATCAATTTCTAATGCTATGAAAATCAGTGGGTTACAAATTCATGATTTATCGTACTTCATTCATTACTTTTCAAGATTTGAAATTTTAGAAAAAAATGCTACCTTTGCGTTCCATTTTTCAAGAACACAAAGAAATAATTGATATAACAAGATGAAAAGGACTTTTCAACCATCGAATCGTAAAAGAAAAAACAAACACGGATACCGTGAGAGGTCGGCAACTGCCAATGGCCGTAGAGTATTGGCCGCACGCCGTGCAAAAGGCCGTTGGAGATTGACGGTTTCTGACGAGAAAAAACATAAGCAATAGTTTGGTTGGCTATGAATTGTAAAGAGATGAGCCATCAGTAGTTTTGTATCATCACTAACGATTTGTAGCATTATGAAATTCACAAAGGCCGAAAGGCTTTGCTCTAAGAAAATCATCGACAAACTCTTTGAAAAGGGTAGCGACAAAACCAACTCGGTTTTTTGCTACCCTTTTCGTGTTGTATATCTGCAAGACCCCGCCCAAGAAAACGCCTTGCCTCAAATACTGATTTCGGTTTCTAAACGTACCTTCAAACACGCTGTGGATAGAAATTTGATAAAACGAAGAATAAAAGAAGCCTATCGTTTGAACAAAGAAAAGCTACACCAAAATTTTGAAACAAAGCCACCTACCTACATCGCTTTTCTGTATATTGCTAAAGAAAAGATGGATTTCAAAGAAATTGAAAGAAAACTGCTCGTAACCATGAAAAATTTAGCCAAAGCCCCAACACCCAAACAATAGCACCCTAAATGCTTCGTTAGTTTGACCAACGGTTGGCCTTGAAACCAAAATATAGAAACATGAAAAAAAACTTATCTAAAAAAACTACAATCATTACCGTATTGATGTTGAGCGTATCGCTTTTTGCCTTCGACCGCAGCGAACGCTTTTTTGAAATTGCCAAAAATCTTGACATTTTCGCTACGCTCTTCAAAGAACTCAACACCTATTACGTTGATGAAATAAACCCCAATAGGGCTATCAAAACGGGTATAGACGCCATGCTCAAAACCTTTGACCCTTACACCGTTTATTATGCCGAAGACGAAATAGAAGATTATATGACCATGACCACGGGCAAATACAGTGGCATTGGGGCGTCAGTAGCAAGCCGCATGGGCAAACACCAAGTAATGATGGTGTTTGAAGGTGGTCCTGCCGAAAAAGCAGGCTTGAAAATTGGAGACGAGATTCTGAAAATAGATGGCATAGACGTTGTTACTAATACAAAATATGATATTGGTAATTTGTTGAAAGGCCAAAACGGTACAAACGTAAAACTATCTGTAAAAAGATATGGCAAAGACAAACCCGAAGACCTGATCGTAGGCCGAGACGTAGTAAAAACGGGCAACGTGCATTATTTTGGTATGATAAACGAAGAAACGGGTTACATAGACCTCAAAGATTTTACGGCCACGGCCTCTCGTGAAATGAAAGATGCCTTTAAATCTTTGAAAGATAAAGGCATGAAAAAATTGGTAATAGACGTAAGAGACAACCCTGGGGGGCTGATGCAAATGGCGATTGAAATTTGTAATATTTTTGTTGAAAAAGATAACCTCATCGTTAGTACCAAGGGCAAAGTAACCGAATGGAACAAAGATTATAACGCCCTTGCCCCTGCCATAGATACAGAAATGCCCATTGTGGTAATTACCAACAGCAGGAGTGCATCGGCAGCCGAAATTGTGGCTGGTACCATACAAGACTATGACCGAGGCGTGCTATTAGGCCAACGGAGTTTTGGCAAGGGCTTGGTGCAGGTAACAAGGGATTTGAGCTACAACGCTAAATTTAAGGTAACCACAGCCAAATATTATATAGCTTCGGGGAGGTGCATTCAAGCACTAGATTACAGCCATCGCAATCCTGACGGCAGTGTGGGCAAGGTGGCGGATTCACTAAAAACGGCCTTTAAAACTAAAAATGGCCGTACCGTTTATGATGGCGGAGGTGTGGCCCCAGACGTAGAGGTAGAAAAACCCGTGGCTTCGATGGTGGCGGCTAGTTTATCTGCAAAAGGGATATTGTTTGAATATGCCAATAAATATCATTTTGAACACCCAAGCATTAAACCAGCCAAGGAATTTGCCTTGTCAGAAACCGAATACCAAGAGTTTGTGAAATGGGTAGCCAGCAAAGATTTTAGCTATACCACCCAAGTAGAAAAAGAAATAGGAAACCTAGAAGCATCGGCTCAAAAAGAAAAATATTTAGATGCCGTACAAGAGCAGTTAAAAGCCCTGAAAGCCAAAATAAAAGCCCATAAAGCTACTGAAATTCAGACCTTTAAAGAAGAAATTCGCTCGATGTTAGAAGAAGAAATCATCGTGCATTATTATCTCCAAAAAGGCACAAGAGAACATTCCTTTGCCAAAGACCCAGAGATTCAGGCAAGCCTAAAATTGTTTTCGGATATGACTAGATACAAAAGCATTTTGCAAGGAAAAAAGTAAAAAATGTTTGATGATTATTACCAAAGCGTGCCACTAATCAAAGCGTACCACGGTTCAAAACCGTGGCACGCTTATTTTTCGCTTACTTTTTAAAACCGTGGCACGCTTATTTTTTACGCTTATTTATTTCTTACCGCTTTTTTTTCTTACCACGTTTACTGATGGCCTGTTCAAAACTGGCAATTTCCTTCATCACATCTTTGAAGGTATGGTTTTCTTCGTTGGTGGCAATCAACGTTTGGGTGTAGGTGTTTTTGTCCATGTCCACACGGGGTAGGGGACTGCCTACATAGCTTTCTATTTCGGCCAAAAACTCTTTTTCTTCTTCACTACAAAACGAAAACGCATTGCCCTTTTGCACGCCTCGGCCTGTT
>JAYWHL010000408.1:0-2741 GCA_043777715.1 Cytophagaceae bacterium
GGTCTGAATATATCATGAAACCATAGTTTGGGTTCTTGGCCATCGGGCTGGGGTTCGTCCCAAGCATAAATAGTATTTGATTTTCCTTTTACCAAGCCCCAGTTAATAGCCCCCACTTTATATTTTTTGAATACAGGCAAGCAAGTTTCAAACAAACTTTTGTGTTTTCGGGCCATGTATTCAGTACAAATCATGGGGCGATGGTATTTTTCAGCAAATTGTTTAATGGCGTTTTCTAAATTGGCGGGGTCGCTATAATTATGAAACGTAATGATGTCAGAATTATTCAACATAAATTCGTTGCTCAGGGGGTGGTCGTGCCACCAACCTGCCGTAATGGGTTGGCTAGGTTTGGCGGCTTTGGCCCATTCAAAACTTTTTTTGAGCAATGGCATCACCGAATCCATGTAGCCCGAATTAGAAGGTTCGTTGAATATATCCCAAACCAATACTCGTTCATCGTTGGCAAATTTGCCAATCACGCCCTTCGTGTAGTCCTCTAGGCGGTTCCAAGTACGAGCATCATATAACATCTGCGTTCCTGGGCATCGCACCCAACCCGAATTATGAACGCCCAGTTTGGGTTGTGGCTGCGTGCCTGCCTTGGGGTTGTCGTTCCAGCAAGAATCATATAGCACAAACATAATTTTGATATGGTGTTTTTGGGCGATGCTCAAAAAGTTATCAATACGCTTCAAAAACGCCTCTTTGTCGGTTTCGTAGGGAATGTTGTGCAAAAAAACTCGCATAACGTTCATGCCTAACCCCTCGGCCCAGCCTAGTTCACGGTCTATGGTGGCGGAGTCAAAGGTTTCGGCTTGCCACATTTCTAGCTCGTTGATGGCCGAACTGGGTATAAAATTAGCACCTACCAACAAAGGTTGTTTGGCATACCAATCGTTAGCTTGTTGAACAGACCATTGTTGGGCATGGGCATTGAGGCTCAAAAACAAATAGCACAAAAGTAATTTTTTCATAGGTTTGGTTGAGTTTTTATGTAGCTGTCGATTAGTAATTACGGAAGGCTTCGCTCAAAGCGAAACTTTCCGTGAGTTTTCTTCAATCAAAGCTAACCTAATAAGTTCAAAAATCAAATAAGTCTAAAATCATCAGCATCAAGATAGGCAGGGAAGCGGTTTCGATAATCGTCAAGGGCTTGTTTATCAAGGGTTTGGCTAATGGTTTCGGCTTGGTTTTGAGATAAATGAAGGTACTGTCCTTGAAAATCTATCATGGCCGAGTCGCCCAAATAGGCAAGATTTCGCCCGTCTGTTCCAATCCTGTTCAAGCCCAGTACGTACGATTGGTTTTCGATGGCACGAGCCAACAGTAAGGTATTCCAGTGGTGGCTACGGGGGGCTGGCCAGTTGGCGGTATAAATCAGGAGGTCGTATTGGAGGCCGAGGTTTCTGCTCCAAACAGGAAATCGGAGGTCATAACAAATGAGCGGGCATATTTTCCAGCCTTTTATTTCTTTGATAATTTTGTGAGTTCCAGCTTCAAAGGCTTCATGTTCTTTGCCCATTCTGAACAAATGTTTTTTGTCGTAATGGTCAAATTGGCCATCGGGCTGCATCCAAATCAAACGGTTATAGGCTTGGTTATGTTCTTTTACAATAAAACTACCCGTAACAACGGCCTTGGTTTGGGCGGCCATCATTTTCATCCATTTAAAAGTTTGAAGGTTCATCACCTCGCCAAGGGTTTGGGTGTTCATTGTAAACCCAGTGTTAAACATTTCGGGCAGCACAATAAGGTCGGTGGGTTGGTTAATTTGCCTGATTTTTTCTTCAAACATGGCCAAATTTGCCGTAGGGTTCTCCCAATAAAGGTCAGACTGGATATAGGTTACGTTGAGCATTTTGTATGAGTGATATGATTTTATGTTGAGTTTTGCAATAGCGTTTGTATCACGAAGTTAGTACAGAACCTGTTTAAACCTGATACTAAACAGTGAAAATCTAACACAACTCCGTGATTTGCTACTTTAACAAAAACCCACCTCGGCAGGGGTGGGTTTTTGTGTTTACTAGAACCTTTTCAAAAAAAACTACTAACTTTATCAAAAAAAATAGCAGATGAAAAATAGGACAGAACTACGGTTTGAAACGCCTTCAGAATGGCTACAAAACAACAGAAAAGAACTAGCAAAATATGCTGGAGAATGGATTGCTTTTACGAATGAGGGCGTAATTGCCCATGATAAAAATGGTAAAATTCTTGCTCAAAAAGCCCGTGAAATTACCCTAGATTTTGTGTTTAAGTTCGTTCATCCGCTCGAAATACCAAGAATTATTCGCATTCGTTTGTAAGGATTTATTCGTTAAAAGTTAATAAATCGCTACCTCACTATTTAGATAAATTCAACCTAAAAATATACCTATGCTTATCACCGAGAGTTCATCACATTACGACCACCTAGAAAATATGACGGTTGCCCAAATTTTGGAGGGTATCAACAACGAAGATAAAACCGTGGCTCATTCAGTCGAAAAGGCCATTCCACAGATAGAACTTTTGGTAACCCAAATTGTGGAAAGAATGGAAAAGGGAGGCCGAATTTTTTATATTGGGGCTGGTACTAGTGGCCGACTGGGTGTGGTTGATGCCTCGGAATGCCCCCCAACGTTTGGCGTGCCGCATGGCGTGGTGGTGGGGCTGATAGCGGGCGGAGATGCTGCCATAAGAAAAGCCGTTGAAAATGCCGAAGACGACCCCCAACAGGCTTGGATAGATTTGGC
>JAYWHL010000409.1:0-7588 GCA_043777715.1 Cytophagaceae bacterium
TACCTGATTTTCTTGAAGTGTAGATTGAAAATATACCCGTCCGTTGCTTGGAGATATGATGATATATTTAGCAATCCAAGCATCAACAGCACTAATTAAAGTTCGGAGGGCTTCGATGGTAAATTTTTTCTCTTCGTATAAATTTTTGTCTAGTTCGAGCAGTTCTTTATTTTTAAAAGATTGTTCGCTTCGGTTATTAATAAGGCTTGATTCTGCCTGTTTGAAGGGTAGCTGTTTTGATAAAAGTTGGCTTTCTTGGCGGCCTAGTTCAATTGCCGAAATGACTCCCTGTTTGGCCAAGCGTTGATGGGCTTCGTAGTTTTTTTTAGCAAGTGTATAATCTCTTGAATAAATACTGATTTGCTCTTGTAGCTTGTTTTCTAAACTTCGTAGATTAAGATATTCTTGTGCAATAATGTTTTTTTTGCGACTATAAAACCCAGCCGAAGTTAGGGACTGAAGTCTGATAAGCGTTTGCTCAAATCTTTGAAACTCTGGCTGAATCTCTCCAAGATTTGATGCTGAATATTTTTGAATTGAGGTCAAATTTTGTAAATTCCCTTCGTTTCCTTCTTTTACTAAACCATTGAGTTTTCTTGACAACTCCAATATTTGTTCATGGTTTCCAAGGGCTTCTATGTATGCTAATGTTTGATTGATTTGGATTGTATCATTTTCTTTGACAAACATTTTAAGTATTTTGCCTGTGGCTTTTGAAACAATCGCTTTTGGGGTTTCGGTAGCGGTTAGTTTTAGCGAACTTTTTATAATATCAGGGTATTTTACAAAAAAAGATAGGGTAAAGAGTAGTAGGAAAAAAAAAGAAAATAAAAATGTACCCCACCTAACAAGCCAATAGGGTTTGTAGCGAATAATGTCTTGAACAGCATCGCTACGTAGTTCTTGTAGATATTTACGTGATGTTTTTTCCAAATGTTTATCTTTTCAATTTCCTAGTTCTAATTGATTTTTCACTAAATTGTAATAATTACCACGCAGGGCCGTAAGTGTTTCGTGGTTGCCTTTTTCTACGATTTTACCTTTGTCGAGTACCACAATTTGATGTGCATTTTTGACTGTACTTAACCGATGTGCAACTACAATTACGGTACGCCTACCCGTTGGGCCGTCCTTAAAAAAATCATCAAGATTTTGCATAATCGTTTTTTCATTATTGGCATCAAGGGCATTTGTGGCTTCATCAAAAAACATAAAGTCGGGGTCTTTATAAATGGCTCTAGCAATCAATATTCGTTGTTTTTGTCCTTGGCTTAGTCCATTACCTTCGGCTCCAATTTTTGTATTAAAGCCAAGTGGTAGGGTATCAACATATTCTAAAACATTGGCAATATCAGCCGCTTTTATCAGTTTTTTAATATCGACTAATTCCTCGCCAATGGTTATGTTACGTGCTATGGTATCAGAAAAAATAAAGCCTTCTTGCATCACAACGCCACACTTACTACGCCAAAACTGATGATTGATGGAGGCAAGGCCCGTAACCCCAACAGATAACTGCCCGCCTGTGGGTTCATAGGTTTTTAGTAATAATTTCAGAAGGGTCGTTTTGCCGCTTCCACTGGACCCAACGATTGCCGTGGTTTTACCTTCTGAAACTTCCAAATCAATGTCTTCAAGAACGGGTTTTGTAGCCCCTGGATAACTAAACGATACTTTGTTTAAGGTTATACTTTTGTTACTTGGCATTTCTTGAATACTGCCACGGCTTGCTGGTTCTTCATCCTTGACACTATGTATGTCGTTGAGTCTTTCCAAACTTAATTTTGCATCTTGATAGCTTTGAATAAAAGAAATAAATTCTTCGATAGGGCTATTGAGTTGCCCTAGTATATACTGTACCGACATCATCATACCTAGTGTCATTTGGCCATCAATAACGCCTTTGGCGGCCATGTAGGTAATAAGTATATTTTTGCCCTCATTGATAAAAATAGCCCCAGCTCGTTGGGTTTGTTTTAGGCCAAGCGATTGTAAATTTAGCCTAAATTTACGAGCTTGGATATTTTCCCATTCCCAGCGTTTTTGTTGTTCACTATTGTTATATTTAATGTCTTGGATTCCATCAATAATCTGTAAAATAGCCGTTTGACTTTTGGCCGAAACCTCAAAATATTTGATATTAAGAAGGCGATTGGGTTTAATGAAAGCAAATATCCATAAAACATAGATGATGCTGCCGCCCAAAAAAATTAATAATAGTTTAAGGTTAAAAAATACCAAGACGGTGCCAAGTACAACAAAATTGATTAACGAAAATAATGTACTAATCACTGTATTGGTTAAGAAACTTTCTATTTCACTGTGGTCGCTTATTCTTTGTAGTAAATCGCCTTGAAATTTTGTATCAAAATACGACATGGGTAACCGTAATAATTTGATAAAAAAATCGGAAAGGATTGTGATATTAATACGTGAGCCAATGTGAAGCAAAATCCAGCTTCTTAGAAATGAAATAACCGAACTACCTGCATAAAGTACTAACTGCCCGATAAGTATTAAATTGACAAAGTTGATATTACGAGTATTGATACCTACATCAATAAGCGATTGGGTCATAAATGGCAAAACCAATTGAAGAAGGCTTCCCATCAATAACCCCAAAACGAGTTGGGCAAGTAAACCCTTGTAGGCGAATAGGTAATTTAGTATTTGGTTAAAACCAAGTACTTTTTCTTCGATTTTATTTTCCTCTAAAAAAAATTTGGGTGTTGTTTCAAAAAGCATGATTACACCCGCTGGAGTTTGACCTTGTTGGGTACTAGCCCAGCTTTCCAAAAACTCTTTTTTGCTGATGGTTACCTGTCCGATTTTAGGGTCGGCCAATGATACCCTATCTTTTTTAATTTCATATACTACCACAAAGTGATTTTGCTCCCAATGGGCAATAAAAGGCATTGGGGCTTCTTGCACAATTTTATCAAAATCCACCTTGGCTACTAGTGTTCTAAATCCTATTTTCTCTGCGGCTATTCCAATGCTGGTCATCGAAACGCCTTCTCTATTAACGCCACTTTTTTCACGGAGTACCTGCAAGGAATAATTTTTGCCATAATGCTTTGCTATCATTCGCAAGCAGGTAGGGCCGCAATCCATGGTATCGAGCTGTTTATAAAAAGGAAAGTGGGTCATTAATTATAAAAATGGATAGATATAAACAAGGTATGAAATAGATTAAATGATGTTGTTTTAATCTGTAATTATCTCAATACCAAGGCAATAATTATGCCAAGCTACCATATTTAACTTGTAATAACCAATTGTTACCATGTATCCAAAGCTGGCATGAATATTGGGGTTGCCGCAGCCATTCTTAAAGGTTAGACTTTGTGATTACCAAAAATCATTCTACGTACCCTCATTTCTTTTTAACACCCTTGAAAGGTGTTAAAAAGAAAATAAGCACGGTCATTGATGCTGATTTGGTACAAAAAATTGTGTAAAAATTACGATTTAGCCCAATTCTAATTTACATCTCCAAATAAAATTTTAAAAATGAAAATCTATTTATCTAAACAAGCAAAGAACCCTCATGGGTTTAATTTGAGTTTTTCTAGGTTACGCCCACTACGGCAAGGGTTAAGTATTGTTTTGCTTTTGTTGGGAATCAACATTCCTACTTTTGCCCAAACAACGGAAACACTCTCATCGGGGGCTTTTGTTATCAACATGGGTGTAACTCCTCCAACCGCCAACAACGCCTTAAAGCCATACGGCTTACTGTATGAAATACTCAAAAACAATAGTGGCCCTATTAAATGGGTAATCTCGCCTACCAAATTAAAAGATGGCGTTGATTTTACCTACAATGGCGTTGAATATCGTGGGGGTACTTTTATTATCCCTGCCGAGGCTCGTACTGCTAGTGTTAATGCTGCTATTACCAGTTGGCAAGGCCAGGGCGTGGTAGGGATAACGACTACTTCACCTATTACAGTCCCCGTTTATACAACGCTGACTTTTGTGCCACGATGGACATTGGATAAAAAAAATGGAGCAATTGCAGTTGATTTTTTTGCTAATGCTGGTATTCCAGCTACTGCTCATGGAGGTTCAATTCCTTCGGGTTGGGTCGATCCCCAAGCATTAGACTGTTGTACGGATTTGTTTGTGATGCCTCACGCCGACCCTACTTGGGCTACACACAGCCGATTGTTTTCTTGGAATCTTGAATGTAAAGGGGCTATTTGGCTGGGGTGCCATGCTGGGTCTGCCTTAGAAAATATGTTTAACCCTGCCAGTCCCAGTGAACAAACCAATTTCTTAGCCGAAAAAACAGGTACTGCCACGGGGGCTGGTCCATACAGTGCTTCCAATGCCTTAGTGCTTTGGGGTAGCCATACGGCTGGCACACCGCCTTACACTTATGATTATTCAACCGACCCTGTTATGCAATTTATAGGGCAATTAGATGCAGCTACTCAAAACGGCTCAGAACAAATATACATTCCCACAACAGCAGGTTGGCGACCCACCACTAAAGTCGGAATATACGACCCCGACCACCCACAAAAACCTGCGGCACATAGAGCGGCTATATTGGCTTGGGGCAAAGGCTTGGGCGACCCCAACAGGGGGCTTGTGATGCTTGAAGCATCGCACGACATAGCCCAACTTACTGATATTCCAAATATTGCGGCCATGAGGGCTTTTCTCAATTTTTCTTTAATTGCCCTTGCCGAAAAATCAGTTGTACCCGTTATTGCTGGCCTACCATCTACCAACACAACCACCATTGTATCGGCTGGGACTTCTATTCCATTAAGTGTATCAGTACCTGCACCAGCCCTGATGTCTAACTATACCATTACTTGGGCATCGAGCTGTGGCGGTACTTTTACGCCTTCAACTAGTGCTGCAAGCGTAACTTTTAAAGCACCTAGTACCGTAGGTAAATGTCATATTACAGTAGTTATAAAAGATGCTTGTGGCCGTGAAACTTTTGATTGTAGATACATTGAGGTTTCGGCTTGTAAACTTACTGTTGCTTCAACATTCAAGCAACCTTGTGGAGCGGCCTCAAATGGTGCTATCAATATGACTGTAACAGGGGGTACTGCCCCTTATAGCTACACATGGACACGTACAGGAGGTGGTACAGGCTCTGGTGCTGGTACTAATATAACAGGCTTGGCAGCAGGTACTTATAGCGTGGTAATAACTGATTCTCAAAGTTGTTCTGTTACTTGTACCTGTGTTTTAGACCAATCGCCTGCAATCAATATTACAGCTACTCCTGTGGCCGTAGTGTGTGCTGGCGGAAGCACTGGAGCTATTAATTTAACCGTAACGGGGGGAGTTCCTGCTTATACTTATAATTGGGGTGGCGGTATTACTACTAAAAACCGTAGTGCTTTGGTGGCAGGTACTTATAACGTAACCGTTACCGACGCTAATACTTGTACGGCCACTGCCTCGGCAACGGTTACTGCCCCAGCTGCCATGGTTATTACGCCAACGCTTACACAAGTAGCCTGTTTTGGAGAAAGTACGGGGGCTATTAGTATAGCAGTTACAGGTGGTACAGGCACAAAAACTTATGCTTGGAGCAATGGGGCTACAACGCAAAACCTCACAGGCTTGGCAGCAGGTACTTATACCGTTACGGTTAAAGACGCCAATGGTTGTACCAAAACAAGTAGTAGCACCATCACACAACCTGCTACGGGTATGACCCTAACCAACACCGCCATCAATTACGCTTGTACTACGGCAAAAGGCTCTATTGATTTGACAGTAAATGGTGGCACAAGCCCATACACCTATTTATGGTCTAATGCAGCAACCACCCAAGATATTACAGGCTTAAATGCAGGCAATTATAGTGTTACTGTTACAGACTCAAAAGGCTGTACGGCTACATTGAGCAAGACCATTACACAAGTACCTGCATTTGCTTTGAGTGCAGTCCTTGTAAACTCTACTTGCCCTACACCTGGCACTGGCTCTATTACCCTTAGTGTTTCGGGTGGCTCATCGCCATTTAGTTATCTATGGGCAGACGGACCCAGTACCCAAAACCGTACTGCTCTTGTGCCTGGAAGTTATTCGGTTACGGTAACAGATGCCGCTGGCTGTACTGCCACTATAGCTGCCACTGTAACGGCATTGCAAGGACTACCACAAACACCAACCGTTGTTAATCATTGATATTTCTAAACCAAATCTTCATTTTTTAACAACATTGTAAAATTTCTCAAATATGAAAAAATATTTCAATAACATACACGAGGCTTCAAGCCTTTTCAATACAATCAAGCTGTTTTTAATCGTACTTGTCTTTTCGGCAGGTTTTGTAAAACCCGTCAATGCACAAACCCTCGACTACAATACCTTCATGGGAGGTGCTGGAGCTGACACCAATGTAGGAGGAATGGTAACTGATGCGAGTGGTAATGTTTATATATCAGGAACATCAGCTGCCACATGGGGAACACCCGTAGTTGCTTTTCAAGGGGCTTCAAATGTTTTTATCGCAAAATTTAGCCCCGCTGGAGCTTTGCTATGGAACACTTTTTTGCCTACCACCACTGCTATTACGTATGGAGGAATCGAAATAGTAGGTACTGACCTTTACATAGCAGGTGAGAGTTCTGCTACATGGGGAACACCGTTAAATGGGTTTGTTGGAACAGGCATTAACAATTTTATTGTAAAATTTAATGCCGCCACAGGTAGTCGTACTTGGCATACATTTTTTAATGCAGTTATCTCTGTTTCGTCAAGAAGTATTACCACTGATGGCACAGATATTTACGTTGGAGGAATCTCAGACGATGAAATAAACGTTGGTGCACAAATAAATAATCCAAGCTCTGGTCTTGACGGTTTTATCTTAAAAATGAACAGCAGTGGAACGTTTGTATGGACTGCCTACATTGGTGGCACTGGAGATGATCAATTAGGGGCTATGAGATTTAACGGGGGTGCCATTTATGTAGTAGGTAATTCAGGTATCACCTTTGGAACACCCGTCAGAGCTTTTAGTGGTGGAGGACAAGATGCTATGGTAGCCAAATTTAATACGTCAGGTGTTCGGCAATGGCATACATTTTTGGGTGGTGGTACGGGTATTGAGGTTGCATTTCGACTTGGTTTTGACAGTGGTGGTAATGTATATACTGGTGGTAGTTCGTCTGTCACATGGGGAACTCCACTTACTGCTTTTGTAGCAATATCAGCAGGAGCTACTGATGGGCAACTTGTAAAATTAAATTCAAGTGGAGTATTACAATGGAATACATTTTCGGGAGGCAAAACAACTTTAATGTCAAGTTTTGTTACCTCAGATGATAAAATAATTACAAGTGGAACTTCTACAAGTTCTTGGGGAACGCCCATTAGGGCGTATAGTGCGGGTTCAGATGTCTTCGTAGCCGAGATGAAAAGTGATGGTACTGGCTTTTTGTGGAATACCTTTTTGGGAGGTGCAGGAACAGACGTCAATTCCAGACTTGCAGAAGGCATCAATAAAAACATTTATGTATCATCTAGGAGTAGTGCTACATGGGGAACGCCTATTGCAGCCTATAATGCTGGTACTGATGTTGTGCTTTCACGCATTTCTATA
>JAYWHL010000410.1:0-2737 GCA_043777715.1 Cytophagaceae bacterium
TTGAATTTTTGTGAATAACTTATGCTGGAATTGTTGTTTTGTAATCAATCCCACTTTGTTCTAACTATCCGATGTTGTATTATTACTCAAAAATACATATTATGAACCATTTCAAAAAATTAGCTTTTTATTTTAGTCTTGTAATTTCTTTTAGTAGTTGCATCAGTTTTGCCCCCAGCAATTTTCCAAGTACCAAAACGAGTTCTCCCAGTGCGGAAACCTCAATGGCCAATAATTTTCCAGAGGGTTTTGATATGGCAAGTAAACGTACTTACGAAAGTGCAGCCATCAACACTGGTTCTGGCATTTGGTTACTAGACGATGCCGTGGTGGGCGGAGCAGAAAACGACCAAAAAAATGGCGAAAAAGCCATTAGGATTCGTGAAAACGGAAGCCTGACCATGGCCTTTGATGTGCCAACGGGCATTGCCCAAATTTCATTAAATTGTGGCGTTTATCAAACAGACGGGGCGAGTGTTTTTGAGGTTTTGGTTTCGACCAATGGAGGCGTTTCTTGGCAAAAAACAGGTTTGTCCGTAGGTGTTTCCGAAAAAACCCTTTCTTCAAAAACCATTAATATCAACAAGAAAGAACCTTGCAGAATCAAAATACAAAAAACTGAGGGTGGGGTCAATCGCTTGAACGTAGATGATATTTCAATAAAAACTTATGCCAACACAAACGCTACTTTGCCAAGTGGCAATACGAGCCTAGCCACCAAAGATAATAACCTACTGTTGGGTAATTTGAGTGATGCCAACGAACAAAATCCTGATGATTTTTTGATGGTTAAATCGGGCTACACATTATCGTATAACCGCAGTAAAGGCACGGCCAATTGGGTAGCATGGCATTTGAGTATGGCTTGGAAAGGTACAGAAGTACGCCAAAACGATTTTAGACCTGATGTTTCCTTACCCCAAAATTGGTTTGCGGCCAAGCCCTCCGACTATCGAGATTCGGGTTTTGACCGTGGGCATCTTTGCCCCTCCGATGATAGAGATGGGAGTGTAGCCGACAATCAAGAAACTTTTTTGATGAGTAATATGATACCCCAAGCCCCTAAAAATAACCGAGGGATTTGGAAAAGCCTAGAAGATTATGCCCGAAAACTAGCCACCCAAGGCCATGAACTTTATGTAATGGCAGGGCCAACTGGCAAGGGCGGCACGGGCGAAAACGGCTCTGTAAAAAGCCTAGCCGACGGCAAAATAACCGTACCAGCCTCTATTTGGAAAGTAATCGTGGTGTTGCCCATTGGTCAAAACGACCTTGCCCGTATCAACGAACAAACTCGGATTATTGCCGTGAATATCCCAAACAAAGATAGCGTTGGAAGCGAAAATTGGAGCAATTATCGCCTAAGTGTCAAGGACTTAGAAGACATTACAGGCTTAAATTTCTTCATGAATTTACCCACCGAAATACGTAGGATTTTGAAAAATAAGCTAGATACGGGGGAGTGAGGAAGAGGGTTTAAGTAGTTTTCTATAATCTATTGCCTGAGTATTGGACAATTTTATAAAATGTAAAGCAATTCGGGAAGTGTAGGGGTGCCACGCTTTTGAAGCGTGCCACGCCTATTTATGAAGTACTGAATATTTTTATAAAATGTAAAGCAATTCTCCCGAATTTCGGAGATTACAATTCGGGAAGTGTAGGCGTGCCACGCTTTTGAAGCGTGGTACGCCTATTTATGAAGTACTAAATTGCTTTACAGCTAAGTTTCACAGCATTAATCAAAAGCCCTTCTCCTTTCGCTATTCCCTCAAATCGCTCCCCACCGAGTTGCTATCATTGTTAGCACAATTCCTGCAACGATGCCCGACAAAATTAGCTTCCAATCGTGCTTTTTTACCCTAAAAATATCTATCAATAAAAACGAAAAACCGAGACTAAATATCACGATAATAATTTGGCCAAACTCTAGCCCCAAATTAAAAGCAAAAAGAGGTTTAAGGATACTATCTTCTTGCCCCAAAAGGCTACGTAAATAATTTGAAAAACCCATGCCATGTATAAACCCAAAGGCCATGGCCACAAAATAACGCAAGGTTTGTCCCTTAGATTTCTTACGAGAGGATAGATTAGGTTCTTTATAAAAAAAATTACTAATGGCTGTAAATAAGATAGTTACAGGGATTAAAAACTCAATCAAAGCCGTTGAATAGCTGATAAATTGTAAGGTGGCCAGTGCCAAAGTGATGCTGTGGCCGAGGGTAAAGGCCGTGATGAGTATCAGCACTTTTTGCCAGTCGTTGGGGCGATAAATAGCACATAAAACTACTACAAATAAAATATGGTCGTAGCCGTTGAGGTCGGTGATATGATCGAAACCCAAGCGTAAATAAATCAGAAATTCGGACATAAAATGATGATGGTAGAGTGGGTAGAACTTAGACAAACAAAATTAATTATATTTTCTAATTATCCTAATAAAAAATAGTATATTTCCAAGAGAAACAATATTTTGGCCTAGTACTTTTTAGTAGAGGGTATTAAAAGACTTTGGTTATTCTACAATTTATACGGCATTATGGAAGGCTTCGCTCAAAGCGAAGCCTTCCATGAACTATGAACTTTCAAGATACATTTTAGTGTCTAATAAATTATCAACCCGTATAAAACATAGTTGAACCAAGATTTTCTCTATCAAAGAAGAACTTAGGACAAGGTTTTATACAAGAAATCATCAAACATTCAATTATTATGAAATACGACTACATTATCATTGGGG
>JAYWHL010000411.1:0-2734 GCA_043777715.1 Cytophagaceae bacterium
GCATCAGCGGTTTTAGAGGCTACCTCTTTTACCAACTGAGCACCCATGTTTTCAACGGGGTCTTTTAATTCTATTTCTTTGGCTACTGTAACACCATCTTTGGTGATACTAGGTGCACCAAATTTTTTGTCGATAATTACATTTCTGCCTTTAGGGCCCAATGTTACTTTTACAGCGTCGGCCAAAGCATCAACTCCTTTCTTGAGTTTTTCTCTTGCTTCCGAACCGAATAATAATTCCTTTGCCATTTTATGATTTTGTTTTGAATAATTAAAAATGTAGTGAGAAAGATTGAAAATTGAGTGTGTAGTTTTTGAAAAAATTAACCACTCTATTTTTAAAAATTAGATGATTGCAAAAATATCTGACTCTCTCATCATCAAATAATCTTTGCCTTCAACGGTTAGTTCTGTTCCCGAATATTTGCCATACAATACAGTATCGCCAACTTTTACAGTAATCGGCTCATCTTTTTTGCCTGGACCAACAGCCACTACAATCCCTTTTTGTGGTTTTTCTTTTGCTGTATCGGGAATAATAATTCCAAAAGCTGTTTTTTCTTCTGCAGCAGCAGGTTCGATTAGAACCCTATCTGCCAAAGGCTTCACATTGACTGACATTTTTATTAAAATTTAAGTTAAACGTTAAATAATTTATTTAATAAACCTCCTTCATATTTTGTGCCACTTAATAAAAATCTGCCACATTTACAGTCATAGAAACCTTGAAATACCAAAATTGACAGACTTGGAACATGAAAATCAAATCTATGTCAAATCAAGTAGTCAAAATTATATTGAGTTTTGAAGTTAAAAACTATGACACAAAAAAGCCAATCAAATTTTATTTGACTGGCTTCTCTGAAATATTGAAGTAAAGTTACTTTGATGTAGCAGTTGTTGGTGCGGCTACTGGTGCTGGAGCAGTTGCTGGTGCGGCTGCCGAAGGTGGTAATGTTTTGGTAGCGGCGGCATCAACATTAACCGACTGAATCTCGCCAGAAGTACCTGTTTTGTCTATTAAAAAATAGGTACTGAGTGTTAAAACTGCAATGCCAATACCAAGACCCCAAGTTATTTGCTCAAGAATATCGGTTGTTTTTTTGACACCAAACATTTGTGTAGAACCTCCACCAAAAGTGTTTGAAAGTCCGCCTCCTTTTGGGTTTTGAATAAGAATTACGAGAATTAACAAAACCGCAAGGATAATAATGAGTACAATAGAAGCTGTGAACATTTTTTTTAGATTTGATTTTAGGCAACAAAACCTATGAATTTTCTGCCTTTGATTTAATTTCTGTTATTTTGGTGGCAAAGTACGTCTTTTTTATTGGATTTTTCAACATCAATTTTTCATAAGTCTCAACGGCCAACTTTAGATTACCAGTTTTTGCCATTGTTTTGGCAAAACTTTCGGTTACCAAATCAAGATTTTGGGGCGAAGACCTTACCGTCAAATCGTCAAGATTTGCAAAAAAATCTTCTCCTCCTTTGTTCGACTTGATGGGTTTTATGCGTGGTTGAGCCTCTATAAATTTATCAATTAATTCCCACTGATAATGCCCTCCTGCTTTGGTATCGAAATTACCTTGAATGTTTTGCTGTGGAATCAGTTGGGTATAATCAAGCCCTTTTAGTTTGTCAAGCGACTCGTGGTTGCGACGAGTAACATTAATTTTCAGGGTTTGGGGCTTTGGGATAGAAATATTAGCGATTACTTTTTCGGTTTTAGGAGCTTCAATCGTTTTATTATTTTTATAGGCATAAGTAAAACTGATTGGGTTTTGTATCTCGTTGGATAGCAAAAGCCTCAAGGCATTCCTGCTCAACGAGTAAGCTGCTGCTTTGGTAATGATTGGAGAGGAAACTGATGATTGAGAAAAATTTTCTGATTCTGATTTTGCTATAAGTGAGTGAATAATAGCACAATAGGGAAATTTAGAGGCGGTATGTTTTAGTTCATTGAGGTGGTTTGCCCCAATTTCAATAGGATTAACAACAAGATAAGTAAAGTTTTCGGGCGACATTCTGATAGTATTATAACATCAAATATAGTATAAAATTACCAGTCTCCAGCCGATTTGTTAAAAATATCTAAGATAATTTGTTCGTACAATTTGGGGATTAAACCCGCCTCTACTTGGCTAAGTGTCTGGGTTTGAGCGAAGTCTTGAAAAAAACTAAAGGATTGGTCGAATGAAGAATTTTCGTCTTTTGTGTTGGTATATTTTACATTTACAGTCAAAGTAAGTCGGTTAAGCCCCCCTCGGTCGGAACTACTACTTGAACCATATCCTCCACCCCCCGACGACCCGCCAATTACACTTGGAGCAACCGACGTCATTTCGTATCCTGTAATTTGACCTTCTAAAATCACATCAGGATTTACTTGCGTGAGTTTCAAACGGGTATTCCTTTGGTAATATTCTTTAACATCTTCGGTAAATTTTTGGGCTAAATTTGATGGACCTCCCGCCGTTTGTTGCGTAAAATTTAGAATCTGAATAGTTTTTATGCTTTCATCAACTTTGCCAGTACCCGTAAAAGAGTATATACCACAAGCATTCAAAGCTAGTGCCAACATCACCAATCCAAAGTTATTTATTATTTTCATTTTTGATGAATGGTAAATTAGTTAGAGAGCCATTGGTTTTAGGCTTTTGGCTTGAAAATCAAAGAGTTATAAATCTTAAAATAAAGATTCTCAAAAAAATACTGGTTCAACTATGTTTTGC
>JAYWHL010000412.1:0-2733 GCA_043777715.1 Cytophagaceae bacterium
GTATTAAATGATACCGTAAAACTACCACACGAAAACGAGGCAATAGGTATTATTATTTGCAAAAGCAAAGACAGAACCATTGTGGAATACTCGCTTAAATCAAGCACTTTGCCTATTGGTGTAGCAACCTACAATACATCAACATTGTTGCCAAAAGAATATCAAAACTTGCTACCTAACAGTAGTGAGATTTCCCAAAAAATCAATCAATACTTTGAATTAAAAATTGACACAAATTAACTAAAAAACATGGAAAATATAATTTACAAAGAAGAGAGCTATAAGATAATTGGAATATGTATGGAGGTGCATAATAATTTAGGTGCAGGTTTTTTAGAAATTGTTTATAAAGATGCTTTGAAATACGAGTTTGAAAAAGCTGGAATAACCTTTGAAAGAGAGAAAGAATATAAGGTAAATTATAAAGGGGTCATCTTATCTCATAAGTTTTATGCTGATTTTGTAGTATTTGATAAAATAATTTTAGAAGTAAAAGGAATTTCAGGAATTGCTGATGAACACATTGCTCAAGCATTAAATTATTTAAAAGTATCGCAAAATAAACTCGCCTTGATAGTAAATTTCGGAGAATTAAAACTGAATTATAAAAGAATAGTATTGTAAAAAACAGCCACGAATGCACGAATAAGAAAAAATAAATATTCGTGCATTCGTGGCAATAAAAACTAAATAATGACCTACGAACAAATTAATAGCCTTTTTAAACAATGCTATAACCAAAACAATTGGAAGCAATTTTTGAGCGGAGTATTTGCCAATTGCCGTTTATTGGCCACACCCCAAATACTCACAGGCATCGACAGTAATGTGGCTTCGCAGGTGCAAAAATTGGGTTATATTACCCTAAACCAAAACGGCATAGAACGCCAAATAGCCGTCTTTGACGTTACCTTGGCTCAAGGCATTGTTTTGGAACGCAACCGTGTGGGTTTGCGAAATTTGCTACGCAAATACTGGAAAGATATTGATGCAGCTTTTATAACTTATCATAAACCAGAAAGCCCCAAATGGCGGTTTACATACATTTCAGAATTAACAGGCTATGATGCCAACGGAGAATTTGTACAACTAAAAACCGAACCCAAACGCTATACTTATGTGCTGGGCGAAGGCGAAAGCACACGCACCGCCGCCGAACGTTTTACGGCCATTACCAAATTAGGTAATCAAACCCAATTAGACGATGTAAAAGAAGCCTTCTCGGTTGAAAAACTTTCTAAAGCATTTTTTGACGAATACAAAAAGCACTATGATGTTTTTTGCAGATTCATGGTCGATGCACCAAATATTCGCCAAACCATATTTAACGGTAACGAAAAAGGAATTCGTGATTTCAACAAAAAACTATTGGGCCGAATCGTATTCCTTTATTTCATTCAGAAAAAAGGTTGGTTGGGTGTGCCTGCCAAAAGCGAGTGGGGCAAAGGCGATTTTAACTTTCTTACCCAACAGTTCGAGAATTTTAGAAACAAAGACCTTTTTTACCAACAATTTCTTTCGCCATTATTTTTTGAAACACTCAATCAAAAAAGAGAAAACGATATTTTTAATTTTGATAATTCTCAATTCGTAATTCGTAATTCTGAATTGATTAAAATTCCATACCTAAACGGTGGTTTGTTTGAAGAAGACGATAAAAAACACCGCAATCTTGTTTTTCCTGCCAATCTGTTCAAGAGCCTCTTTGATTTCTTTAATCAATACAACTTTACCATTTATGAAGACGACCCCAACGACCACACCGTGGCCGTGGACCCCGAAATGCTAGGGCATATTTTTGAAAACCTACTAGAAGACAACAAAGACAAAGGGGCATACTACACCCCAAAAGAAATTGTGCATTATATGTGCCAAGAGAGTTTGATTGAATACCTGAAAACCAATTACGAATCTTCAATTACGAATTACGAATTAAAACCCGAAGTAGCAGAAAATTTAATTACCAATTTCATTAAGAAAAAGGAAATTATTTTCAGCCACGAATTCACAAATAAAACAGAAAATATTCGTGCATTCGTGGCAACCCTTAACAAAGCACTCGATTCGGTTAAAATTTGCGACCCTGCCATTGGTTCGGGGGCTTTTCCGATGGGTTTGCTCCACGAAATATTTACGGCCAAACAAACCCTACACACCTTTGAACACGGCAATACAAAAACCTTTGATGCCTCGGCAGTAAAACTCAATATCATACAAAACAGTATTTATGGCGTGGACATCGAAAAAGGGGCCGTGGACATTGCCCGACTGCGGTTTTGGCTCAGCCTGATTGTGGACGAAGAAAAACCAAAAGCCCTGCCCAACCTAGATTATAAAATAGTAGTAGGCAATAGCCTAGTAAGCAAATTGGGCGATGATATTATTGACATAGACTGGACCCTAGACGAAACCAGCCACGGACTTTTTGGTGCAGGCTTGGCAAAACAAAAAGGCGACTTGTTACGAAAAATTAGCAAAGAACAAAAAGAGTTTTTTAGAGCAGAGGATTCTCTTTCCTTTGGGCAGAACAAGGGTGGGGCTAAGAAAGCACTAGCAGCCGACATACGCAACCTAAAAATTGACTTGCTCATTACCCAACTACAACTGATGGTAACCACCAAAGGCATAGGAACCGAACCCACAGGAACAAGTAGAAATATAGCCAAACAAACAGAAATGTACTTGCAAACCCAAGGCTGGAAAAACTCTATTAAAGACTTACAAAAACTAAAA
>JAYWHL010000413.1:0-2733 GCA_043777715.1 Cytophagaceae bacterium
GTGAGTGCCGTTATCAAAAATTACTTTGCTTTTGTGGGAAAATCAGACGTAAAAAACATTCCCCTTTTGGGTTATATGTTTGCCAAACTCCACGTACAAGTAAACAGAGCCGACCCCGACAGCAGGTCTAAATCGCTACAAAAATCTTTTGAATTACTCGAAGGCGGTCGTAGTATAATGCTATACCCAGAAGGCGGTATCAAGGCCAAAAATCCCCCACAAATGTTTGAGCCATTCAAAGACGGAGCATTTTTAATGGCCATAAAATATCAATTACCCATTGTGCCAATTAGCCAGTTGAACAACCACAAACGCTTGGCCGATAAAAGACAAATAAGGCTAATACCTGGCAAAGTAAGGGTAGTGGTACACGAACCCATCTCTACGATTGGGCTTAGTCAAGACGACATCCCTGCATTGAGAGAGCAGGTTTTTAAAATTATTCAAGATACCCTCAACGCCGAAGGCGAGTGATGATGAACATTGGATAGTCTTAAAAATATAGCACAATACAAAAATATGTCCAACAATATTGCTTTCGCAGGGGTGTTTGGTGAAGCCACCAACCACGGAAAAAAATATAGCATAACACAAAAATTTGTTTAACAATATTGCTTTTGCGAGGGTAATTGGTAAGCCACCAACCACCGAAAGAGCCTACCTATAACAACGTTATTAACATGAAAATAGACCAACAAACTTTGGAAAAAATTGCCCATTTGGCAAGGCTAGAACTGAACCCCAACACAGCAACAGCGATGCAAAATAGCCTTGAGGGCGTTCTGACGTGGATGGCCCAACTGGACGAAATAGATACCACGGGCGTTGAGCCGTTGATACACATATCAGCAGAAACGAATGTAATGCGAGCCGACGTTGCCCACCAAACCCTAACCCACGAAGAAGGTTTGAAGAATGCCCCAAAACGAGACAAAGATTATTTTAGAGTACCCAAAGTGATAGAATAACCCTAGTTTTGAGGTATATAAACGGGCAAAGCTATGGTTATGGTAGTGCCTTTACCAACACTACTCTCTGCTTTAATACTACCCCCATTTTTATCGATAAGTTCTTTGGACAGCGATAAGCCAAAACCCGTACCTTTTTCGCCAGCCGTACCTACCTTTATGGTTGGACTAGAAAAAATCAAGGCCAACTCTTTTTCTGATATTCCTACGCCAGTATCGGTAACGGTTATCAACACAAAATTATCCTTAACTACTTGATTAACAGAAATTTGTCCTACAATTGGCGTAAATTTCAGGGCGTTATTCACTAGGTTTCTCAATACCGTTTTTATTTGAGCTTCGTCTCCCAACACCTCCGCTTCGAGCGTTGTTTCAAGTACTAAATTCACTTGTTTTTGGATAGTCAATTCCTTAAAAAAAGCCACTGTTTCGGTGCTTACATCGTTTATTTTGAAAGGCTTGATAATCGGCTTTGTGCCTTCTAGTTGCGACAAAGACCATTGCAAGAGGTTTTCTAACATACTATGCAAACCATGCACGTTTTGGCCTAAACGTCCAGACAATTCCCTAAACTCATCACTGCTTATCCGCTTATTATCAAGGAGTTGAATAATATTTATCAAAGCCGATAAAGGACTACGGAGGTCGTGGGCGATGATTCCAAAAAGGCGGTCTTTGGTTGCATTCAATGCTTTTAGGTTATCGGCTTGGTGTTCAATTATTTGCTTTTGTGCGTTGAAGGTATCGTTATTGTTCTTTAAAATATGAAAATCGTTTTTGTATAGATTGGTAATAATAATAACCGAAGTATAGGCCAACATAGACATCGTGAAATCAAGGAATAGTTCGTCGGGCGAGAGATGATATAATTGAAAACGGACAATTTTGATACCTATATAAAACACAATGTTCAACGCCACCCCGAATACAACGATTGGGCCGTCATAAAACAAGATACAAGCCGTAACATAAGGCAAAAGGGCGAGTTCGGCGTAGCCATAAGGCAAATGCTCTAAAAGTACATAATATGAAGATAGTGTTTGAATAAAAATGGTGGGAAAATAGGCAAAAAACTTAGCCCACTCCACCCTATTAATCTTAAAAAAAATAAATGCTGGAATGCACGATGCAAGAATGGTAACTAAATTGGTAGGAATGTGCGGGCTATTGTTTGGTCCTAAAAAACCCAGTCCCCAAAAAATGGCCTTAAAAACAAAAGTGAGGTAAATCGTGGTTTTTAAGGTAAATAGTTGTCGGTCAAAAAATTCTGTTTCTGATTTGATACCATCTCCAAAAAAACTAGGTACAAAACGAATCTTAAAATTCATATCAATATTTTTATTTGAATCTATTCGCAAAGAAGGTCTTTGAGATGTTGTATAGTAGTTTAAACTTTTTTTGTCTATTTTTCCTTTTATGTACGTAACAAAAAAGAACATGGTTTTTGTTCAATCTCATTTTTGGTTAATTCAACGGATTTTTTCGGGAGTTGGTCAAAAACCTAGGTGTTAGTTTTGGGTATAGAATGTACTTTTGCATATCAAATAACAACAAAAGCACATGAAAAAACTATTCTCATTTTGGATATTACTACTCAATTTTACGGCCTTTGCCCAACAAAAAATCCCTGACGCCAAAAACCTAGCTTTTAACATTGGCCTCAAAAACCTTAGTTTTCGAGATGGTGTGTTTTCGCCCTTGCTTTATACAGGTTATGGCCTAGAAACTACCCTAAAATACCAAAAAGATGGTCTTAACAAAAATA
>JAYWHL010000414.1:0-2725 GCA_043777715.1 Cytophagaceae bacterium
GGCGTTTGGTCGTATTCGCCCATTTCGTTGGGCAAACCTGCGTTGGGGTGAGCCGATACTAAAAAGGGAGATTCTTTTGCCAAAATCTGAACGTAGGGACGCATCAAATCCGCTCCCAAAGCACAGTTTAAGCCCACTGACAATAAATCTAAATGAGAAATAGAAGTCAAAAATGCTTCGGTAGTTTGCCCAGAAAGAGTTCTACCAGAGGCATCGGTAATTGTTCCTGAAACCATGACACAGCCCCCTCCGCCTCCGAATGGGGTACTTTTATAGTATTCTTCGGGTGTCTGAAACACCCCCTTCGGGAGCTGGGGGGCTTTTTGATATTTAGTTATAGCAAATAAGGCTGCTTTTGCGTTTAGGGTATCAAAAACGGTTTCTACTAATAGTAAATCCGCTCCACCATCGACTAATCCACAAATTTGCTCGTAGTAAGCATCTACCAATTCATCAAAAGTAACCGCTCTGAAACCTGGGTCGTTTACGTCTGGCGATAACGATAAAGTTCTATTTGTTGGGCCAATTGAACCTGTAACGTAACGTGGTTTTGAAGGGTCTTTTGCCGTAAATTCATCGGCCACTTCACGGGCAATTTTGGCTGATTCGTAGTTCAATTCATAGACATACTCTTCCATGTGATAATCGGCCATGGCGATGGAAGTGCCTGAAAATGTGTTAGTTTCAGCAATATCTGCCCCAGCTTCAAAGTATTTGGCGTGAATTTCTTTGATAACATCAGGGCGAGTTATCGAGAGCATATCGTTATTGCCTTTTACCTCATGCGGAAAATCCTTGAACTTTTCGCCACGATAATCAGCATCGGATAATTTATATTCTTGAATCAACGAACCCATCGCTCCATCAAGTACAAGGATTCGGTCTTTTAGTACGTCTTTTATGTTTGGTTTGGTCATTATCTTAAAGGCACAAAGTGGCAATGAGGTAAAAGGTAAAGGATTGTCTTGTCCTGAAATAGATTGACTTTGCTTGGTTGTTTTCTTAGTAAAGTACAAAAATACAAAGAATATCGACTTAGTTTTTTAAGTTTGAACATAAAACAAATTTCCAGTACAAAATTACATAAACTAGATAAAACATACATCAAAAGGAAATAAAATAGATAAATTATCTAAAATAAAGAATATTTATAGCATAAATTTGTAAAATTGTATTTTTTTTAGACTTTAATTAGATAAATTATCTTGACGAGATGACTCCCAAATTAGACCTCAACGACAAAGAGATTCTTAGGCAGTTGCAAAACGACGCCCTCATTACAACCAAAAAATTAGCGACTTTGCTCAATCTGTCCTCAACGGCTATCTACGAACGGGTGAGGCGGCTAGAAAACGATGGAATCATAAAAAAATACGTAGCTTTGATAGACAAAGAATTGATTGGCAAAAACTTAACCGTATTTTGCAATGTATCGCTCAAAGAACACGCCCGAGAGGCTGGCGTTAAGTTTGTGAATGATATTGTGCAGCTAGAAGAAGTGATGGAATGTTATAATATTTCGGGCGAATATGATTTTATGATTAAGATTATTGTAGGCGGAATGCCCGAATACCAAGCCTTTTTGATGAATAAATTAGCTTCTTTAGACAACATTGGCTCCACGCATTCTATTTTTGTAATGGGCGAAATCAAACACGAAACCGCTTTGGCGATTTAAGTAGCCATTGGCAATTAGCTGTGCTGGCCGACACTCGGAATAGGCTTGAAATGCAAGTAGTTATAACATTAACAGTATAAACTAATTTTGCCCATTCCTTAGTATATAAAAAGAAGTTGGATCAACTATAATTTGTACGGAAATTCATTTTAAACTACCAAGTCTCAACGATACCAAGAAATTAAAGTGTTCATTTTCAGTAACTTGGAGTCTTCGTGCCTTAGTGACTTTTTTTTAATACCGTATTAGTCATAGAAGAACCAAGAAGTTATAAAATCGTTTTTCGATTTTTGAATGTATGCTAATTTTGAGTAGAACTAAGAATATTAAAAGAAAATTACGATGATACAGAGCAATTTTAAAGAATGGACACTGGATAAAATTGATGATGCCTTTGGCTTGGAGCAGATATTTGATAGCCCTACCCTCAATAGGTTAGTATCCTATGAATATAAAATTGATGACTTCGAACTCCGCTATCTTAAACAGCAACAATCTCATTTTATATTAGGGGGCGATGAATGGAACGAAGTAGAATTAGAAAATAAGTTTATTAGTCCATTGATTATGTTTGCGGGCGTGGCAAATAAAAGTTTTTCTTATTTTCTTGAACGAAATCTAAGTGCAACAATAGGCCAATATCAGCTATCAGGTAGGGTAGATGGCATGGTGGCTTCGGGATTTAGAAGTCCAAAAAAGCCTTATTTTTGTATGAGCGAATTCAAAAAAGGAACAGACCCCGACGGAGACCCAAAAGGCCAAGCCCTTATTGCCATGCTGGTAGCACAGGCTTTAAATGAAAACAGACACCCCATTTTTGGTTGCTATATTATAGGTCGAATATGGTATTTTATGGTTTTGGAAGGCTCAAAATATTGCATCAGTAATGACTATTCTTGTGCAGATGAAGAAATTTTTGATATTTTCAGAATACTCAAAAGTTTAAATCAAGAAATCCAAAGAATGGTTGAGATGGATTCTCCCGAACGCCTTAATTAACTGGACAAATTGAAGCTTTCGCAAAGGTATTTGAGGAGCTACCAAACA
>JAYWHL010000415.1:0-7553 GCA_043777715.1 Cytophagaceae bacterium
AAATTAGAGGGGTTGTCGTTCATTGTTTTTTGAGTTAAAAAAACCTGCCAAGTTAAACTTGGCAGGTTTTTTTGAACAGAATCTGTTTTACTTACTCTAGTGTAAAGTTTACAGGTAATGTATATTTCACACGTACTGGACGGCCAGATTGTTTTCCTGGATTCCATTTTGGCATGGTTTTTATTACACGAATGGCCTCTTCATCGCAACCAAAGCCGATACCTTTCATGGTTTCAACGTTTACGATAGAACCATCGGTATTAACAACGAATGTCAAGAAGACCTTTCCAGTAACATTGGCTCTTTGTGCAGCCGATGGATACTTGATGTTTTTGCCAAGATACTGGTACATTTTGGCTTGTCCACCTGGAAACTCTGGTTGTTGCTCTACCACGTTAAAAACTTCTTCTTCTACGGGCTTTACTTCAACCACTTCTTCTTTTTTGCCATCACCTGGATCAATAACTGCTTCCACAGCGTTTGGGTCACCTTTTATGGTTTCGTCACCTGCTGGAGCTTCTTTTAACTCTGCTTGGGTTGGAGGTGGCTCTTCGGTTTTTACCTCTTCGTCTGGTAATATTTCAGGAGGTAAGAATTTTGTTGTACTCACCTGCGGCATCTCTGGAGGAGGTGGCGGTGGGGGAGGAGGAGGTGGAATATCCTTGTCGATGGGTGGTGGCGGAATATCTAAGGGATTCGCCAACACGATTTTTTTCTTCTCTTCTTGGGGTTTCAGATTGGCATAAATGGTTGGACCAATCAAGGCCATACCAATTATAGCAACACCAAGAACAGTAGAGCGACTCACGGTTTTATTATATACTTGCCTCAAAAAATAAGCACCATAAGCTTTGTTTCTATTGGCAAATATTAGGTCTTCCAAGGTCGTATCGGGTTTGATTTGTATCTCTGCCATTACTACTGGGTTTAAACTGTGTTAATAACTTTATTTTCTTAACGTAAATATAAAACTAATATTTTAGTTATACAACTATATTTCTAGTTTTATTTTGGATTTGCAGCTTCAAATTTTTTGATGAGTGCTTCGTCGGCTGGGGCGATACCCGTAATTCCGTATCTATCGCAACCTGTAATGGCAAACTCATCTAAAATATCTACTGTGTTCTTGTGTGTTGATTTTTTCATTGGTTTCAACACAATCGAGAATCTTTCTCCAATAGTTGCTTTCTTTTCGAGCAATACCTGACGAAGCCCCTTTGCCGAGTAGTTGGTTTCTTCTACTTTACAGTTTGGGTCTGTGCTAATGCCTTGGTACCAATACAAACGACCGTTTTCTCCTGGAGTAATGGTGATAGACTCTGATAATTTTACGGGAGTGGTCTCTTTCTTATCGTTTTGGTCGGGCATATTCAACTGCATTGTTTTTGGCTTTTGCAGGGTGGTAGTAAGCATAAAGAAAGTAATCAAAAGAAAGCCAAGGTCCACCATTGGGGTCATATCAATTTTGGTGGACATTTTCTTACTCCGTACTTTCCCGCCTTTTTTACCTCCCCCATCGGACGAACTAATTTCTGCCATGGTTTTGTTTGTTAAAAAATGTTGAGAAATTGGGGCGATAGGCTTTGGCCACTCGCCCCTTTTGATTACTTCTTGATTTCAGCAGGGCGTTTTTCCATACTGGTTATCAGGTTAAACTGATTAATGTTTTGGGCCTGCAAAGCTGCAATAATTTGGGATACTGTTTTGTATTCTGTAACATTATCGCCTTTTACAGCAATTTTCAGCTTTGGATTATACATACGTGCAAAAAGCACCCAGTCCCCCAATTCATTTCTGTTGGTGTCGCAGGGAATCCCTGTTTGTAGCCCTGGCTTGTTACGGTCGGCAACGGGCAAGGCCAACAATTGCTTTAGGTTGGCAACAGGTACACCAAATTGGTCAGAGGTACGGAAGGCTTGCTTCTCGTCTTGTGTAAATTGGATTCCGTATTTGCTACCAATTTTTTCAAGCATACCATCACGCACGGGTTGTGCATCTGTACCCAAAAAGATTCTGTTATCTTTTGATACCGTGATGACAATCATGTCGCTTTCAGGCAATTGCGTATCCGATACCGACGAAGGTGTAACTACGGGTGCTGCTTCTTGCGGACGGAACTTGGCCGTAAGCATAAAGAAAGTCAGCAACAAGAAAGCCACATCACACATGGCCGTCATGTCTAGTGATACACTTTGTTTTTTTACTTTTACTTTAGGCATGGTCTTGGATTTTAAAGAGTTTCAACTTTTTGTTTGGTTTTTGCCAAACGGCACGTTTAGATTTTGGGAGATTGATTAAAACATTCACAAAATCCAAACGACTAATTTACTTTCGTAGCTTAGTTTTGTTCTGCAAAAGTGTTGCTGATACTCAATCCAAGTTCGTCGATGCTATAAGTCAAATCATCAATTTTAGATGTAAAGAAGTTATAGGCAATGATACAAATAGCCGAAGTACCGATACCGAGGGCGGTATTTACTAGGGCCTCAGAGATACCGTTGGCAAGGGCGTTAGAGTCCATAGAACCAGCACTACCTAGGGCAGCAAAGGCACGAATCATACCCAATACCGTTCCAAACAAACCCAAAAGGGTTGCTACCGACGCAAGTGTTGCGATGATGGTAAGGTTTTTTTGGAGCATTGGCATTTCAAGCGAAGTAGCTTCTTCGATTTCTTTGCCTAGGGCTACTAATTTTTGCTCTTTGTCTAGTCCAGCATCGCCTTGTAGTTGCTTGTATTTTTTCAAGCCCGAAGCTACAACATTTCCAACCGAGCCTTTTTGCTTGTCGCAATCTTTGATGGCACCGTCGATGTCATGGCCGTTTAATTTTGTTTGGATTCCACGCACAAATGCGTTTACATCGCCATCGCCTTTGGCTTTCCCAATAGTGATAATACGCTCAATTGAGAATACAACAGCAGAAAGAAAACAAGTCAAAAGCACAGGTACAACCCAGCCTCCCTTGTACACAATTCCGAAGTAATCGCCAGGTTTTGGAACCAATTCGCCTTTTTCATCAACGTTAAAGTGAGAGGCATCTCCCATTACGAGATAATAAAGACCAAGGGCTACTGCCAATAGTATGATTAGGATAATACCAGACGGGATTCCGCCAGATTTTTTCTTTTCAACTTTTGCAGGTTTTGCTGCCGGAGCTGCGGGTTTTGTAGTGTTACTCATCAGTCAGAAAATTTAGGGTTTAGTTAAACGATTAAGTAAAAAATTGTTTTGGTGTAAAGAAATATTAAAAATTTTAGATTTCGAGCCATTTACCAAATAAAATTTGCTTTTAGCTCAAACTCCTTCGACAAAGTTATTATAAAAGTCGGTCAAATTGCACAAATGTTCTGTTAAGTTTTTTTTTATTAATTAGGTTGTGATTATATATAATTGGACAATATCTAGTTTTTTAGCGTTTTATATTCTTATCTGGTGTATTTTTTTTAGATTAAGATTTTTAAAAAAACTTGTTTTTTAGGCAAAATTTTGGGTAATCGTTCAGTTGCGATATGCTATTTTTATATTTTAATCGTCAATCTTTGATTGTATGATATTTTTTGTGATAAAATGATATTTCGTTGTCGTCATCATCATCGTTATCGTCATCATCATCGTCATCGTAGGCGTATGGCCATACGACTCTACGGTAATGGGCGTATGGCGTACGAATTCCAATACCTCGGCGGCAACTCGTTCCCCCGACCGCACCGCACCGTCGATATACCCATTCCAAACATCGGAGGTTTCAGTGCCTGCCCAGTGGATTCTCCCACAGGGTTTGCTTAGGTGTTGGCCCAGGCTTGTCCATGCTCCTGTGGGCATTACCCCCGCATAGCACCCTCGGCTGTGGGCTTCGTTCGAGAGCGAATAGTCGATATATTGTTGTGGTGTAGCGGCGGCAGGCCCAAAACATTTCTCAAAAAAAGTAAGGGTTTCTTTTTTTCGTTGTTCTTCCGAAAGTTCATTCATTTTTTTGGCGGCATTGCCCACAGCAAATCCCGTTAGTATTCCTTTTGAGCCATCTCTTGGCGAATTATCAAACGACACCGACACAAGCCCTTGGTTGGTGGCGGCTAGGCCGTTGAGGTTGGTGTCTCGCCAAAAAGGGCGGTCATAGATTGCATAGCACTTCCACACACTTCCCATGGGTATTCGTTGGGTGAGTTGGTCTCGGTTGGCGGGCAATGCTGGCTCGTAGGCTATACGTCCTGCTAAGGTTGGCGGAATGGCCACAATAACCCTACTGGCCGAATAATTAAAATCTTTTCCCGAAACCGCTACGCCATGATTGGTTTGGACAATATTTGTAACAACCGACTCCAGCCGAAGCACGTCAATCGGGAAATTTGCTATCATTTTTTGGGCAATCGCAGCAGCTCCGCCCATCAATCGCTCTTCTTGGGCTCCGTTTTTCATGTTCATTAGCCTATCAAAATCTCCTCCCGACTTTGTATAGAACAGGGCATGAAGCAGCGAAACTTCGTTGCTTGGTGCTGCAAATATCACATCAGAGGCGATGTTAAATAGCATTTTTGCTTTTTGCGAAGATATTTGGCCCTGTACCCAAGTGTGTAGGGTCATGCTGTCATAATCTTCTGCATTTGGGCTTTGCCAAGGTTGGGCAAGGTTTATGTTTTTAGAAAGTTTGTTCAGTTTTTTGATGGCAAAATCTAGGCTCAATAAGGCAGGAATGGGCAAAGGAGGAATAATTCCTTTGTACCGTTTTAGTTTATCATCGAACAAGAGCGTGCTTAGGCCGAGGTCATAGCTTTTGAAGGTATCTACGTCATATTCTTTGGCTAGGGCATAGATACGCTCTTGTGTTGGGCCAATCCACTGCCCGCCAAGGTCGATATAAGTACCGTCTTCTAGGGTTTTTGTAAATACTCGCCCTCCTATACGGTCTCGGGCTTCGAGGAGTTTTACGGTTTTGCCAGCTTCCAAAAGATTTTTGGTGGCAGTTAGGCCAGCATATCCCGCCCCAATTACGATATAGTCGTAGGTTTCCATAGATTTTTAGAGGTTTAAGTACGTGTTCACAAATAATTTATCTTGTTTCAAACTATTCTGAAAACCGCAAAGACGCCAAGTCGCAAATGATTTTCTTAGCGTCCTTGTGTCTTAGCGGTTAAAAATAAATTGTTAATGCTCAATTAGCCAAAACCATTTTTAGGTATTGGGGGTCTTCGTCTTCAAAAATTTCTTGGTCTATTTCATAAGCCTTTTTTAGGGAAATGATAGCTTCTTCGGTTTGTCCCAAGGCTGCTAAACATTGGCCTTTACGCATATAGATATATGGATTTTGGTCGGCATTTAGGCATTTTAGGGCATCTGTGTAAGCATCAAGGGCTTTTGGGAAATTATCTTGCCAAAGGTACGTATCACCCAACGACACTAGGATATAGGTACTCTCCTCCCATTCTTCTTTGAGTTCGGGGACCAATTCATAAGCCTCAAACAGTAGCTTTTGGGCATTTGCCAATTTGTTTTGGTCTATCAATTGTTCTGCCTTTTGGCAAAGTTTTTCTATTTTTTCTAAGATTTTATCTTCTATGTCCATTGTGTTAGGGGCTTTAGGCTATTGGTTTTAGCCATTAAGCATTGAATAGTTATAAAATTGGGTTTTCTACATTTCAAAATCCTTTCGTCTTCAAATTCCCCCTTTCGGGTGTCGGGGGGCTTCTGTATCCTCTCAAAAAATCTTCTGTGGTCATGCGTTTTTTGCCTTCGAGTTGTAGGCTATCTATGGCCAAAAAACCGTCTTCTGTTTTGAAACATAATATTTTTTTATGGTCAGAAAAAACGCCCAAAGTTACTTCTTCCAATTCAGGATTTTGGCTAAGGACATGGCTTTCATAAATTTTCAAGATTTTACCATTCATCGTTGTCCAAGCACTGGGATATGGCGATAGCCCTCTAATAAAGTTATAAATGGTTTGGCTGTTTTCTTGCCAATTTATCTGACACGTTTCTTTGAAAATTTTGGGAGCGAGCTTCGGGTTATCCACAATGGGCTGAGGGATTTGTGGATAAGTGCCTGATTGAATGGCAAATACGGTTTTGAGAACTAATTTCGCCCCACGGTGCATGAGTCGTTCGTAAAGCTGCCCTACGTTGTCGGTGGGAGAGATGTTTTCGGTTTCTTGAAAAATAATTTTACCCGTATCAATTTCATGCTCTAAAAAAAACGTACTGACCCCCGTTTGAGTTTCGCCATTGATAATTGCCCAGTTGATGGGGGCCGCCCCACGGTACTGCGGCAATAGCGAAGCATGGAGATTGAAAGTGCCAAGGCGGGGCATATTCCAAACCAATTCGGGTAACATTCTAAAAGCCACAACAATCTGTAAATCAGCTTTATAAGAAGCTAATTCGTCTAAAAACACTGGATTTTTCAGTTTTTCGGGTTGCAATACTGGAATGCCTTTTGACAGGGCGTAGGTTTTAACAGGCGACGCCCCCAATTGTAAGCCTCGGCCTGTGGGTTTGTCGGGAACGGTGATTACAGCCACCACATCAAGATTGTTTTCAACCAAAATGGCTAGGCTACTTACAGCAAACTCGGGCGTACCCATAAATATTATTCTCATTGATTATGATTTTCTTGGGGCTTTTAAATTTTTCCAAATTCTTGCCTCTCAATTTTTAAGATATTGCTTCTCCAAAAAATATGCTTACTTTTGGCATCTCAAAGGTAAACATGAAAAAACGAACGTCATACATTATAGTCTAGTATATGGTTATTCTGATACTTCTAGCTTAGTTTTAAGCGAGAGCGGTCTGAGTTACCGTTCTTTTTTTTTGTGCCAATGCCAAGCAAAAACCCCTTTATTTAATGAAAATCAGCCCCAAAAGGGTTATAAAACAACGAAGAGATGAGCAAAGTAGCGTATTACACCGAAGAAGGTTTAGCCAAATTGAAGGCCGAACTCAACGAACTCAAAACCAAAGGAAGGACTTATATTGCCAAACAAATAGCCGAAGCCCGAGACAAAGGCGACCTTAGCGAAAATGCAGAATATGATGCCGCCAAAGATGCCCAAGGTTTGCACGAACTCAAGATTTCAAAACTAGAAAACGTAGTGGCCAATGCCCGTGTTTTAGACGAATCGTCGGTTGATACTTCGTTGATTTCGGTTTTGTCTTATGCCAAAATCAAGAACCTCAAAAACGGCATGGAGGTAAAGTATATGCTAGTTGCCGAAGAAGAAGCCGACCTCAAGGCAGGGAAAATTTCGGTAAATTCGCCCATTGGCAAAGGGCTTTTGGGTAAAAAAGTAGGCGAAATTGCCGAAATTCAAGTACCAGCAGGCAAGGTAGAATTTGAAGTTTTGGAGATAACTAGATAATAATGATTGCTAATCTTGAGTGCTGGATAATTTTACAAAATATAGCATAACACAGAGATTTGACTAAGAGTATTACTTTCGCATAGGTGGTTGGTGAGCCACCAACCACGAAATACTGATTAATTTGTTCAAGCGTTTAGAGATAAAAAATCTATAAAGTAAACTACTTGATATGAAATTCGTAGATATTAAAAATGATGTTG
>JAYWHL010000416.1:0-2721 GCA_043777715.1 Cytophagaceae bacterium
GAAATTGAGGAGCTGAATCATCAACTCGAAACCCGAACCGACTATGAATCAGACGAGTACATGAATATTATTGAGCGGGTATCGGACGTGAGCGAAAAATATTATTCTATCGAAGAAATAAACATAGATTCCGAAGTAGAAAAAACCCTCCTAGGTTTAGGATTTTTGAGGGCAGATTTTACTCGCAAAACCAATGAATTTAGTGGCGGTTGGCGAATGAGAATAGAACTGGCCAAAATCCTTCTTCAAAACCCCGATTTGATACTGTTGGACGAACCCACCAACCATCTCGACATTGAGTCTATTCAATGGTTAGAAGAATTTTTGATGACCTCGGCCAAGGCGGTTATTGTTATTTCGCACGATAGGGCTTTTGTAGATACCATTACTAACCGCACCATCGAAATAACCATGGGGAGGATTTATGACTACAAAGTAAATTATTCACAATATCTCCAACTCCGCAAAGAACGCCACGAACAGCAACAAAAGCAGTTTAACGACCAGCAAAAAATGATTGCCGAAACCACCGAGTTTATTGATAGGTTTAAGGGTACGTATTCTAAAACATTACAGGTGCAGTCGAGGGTAAAGATGTTAGAAAAACTACCCATCGTAGAGGTTGATGAAATTGACAGTTCGGCCTTGAACCTTAAATTTCCACCAGCCCCACGCTCGGGCAATTATCCTGTTATTGTAGAAGACCTTAGCAAAAAATACGACCAGCATTTAGTTTTTGAAAATGCCAACCTAACCATAGAACGAGGCCAAAAAGTGGCTTTTGTGGGCAAAAATGGCGAAGGGAAATCTACCCTCGTGAAGGCCATTATGAGCGAAATAGATTTTGACGGTAGCCTAACCCTAGGCCACAATGCCATGATTGGCTATTTTGCTCAAAATCAAGCGGCCTTGCTTGATGCCGACCTCACGGTTTTTCAAACGATAGATAACATTGCCGTTGGCGATATTCGTACGAAAGTTAAAGACCTCTTGGGGGCTTTTATGTTTGGGGGTGATAATATCAATAAAAAAGTGAGTGTGCTGTCGGGCGGGGAGCGAACCCGCCTAGCCATGATAAAACTACTGCTCGAACCCGTTAATCTGCTCATTCTCGATGAGCCAACCAACCACCTCGACCTCAAAACCAAAGATATTCTAAAAGATGCCCTCAAGGCATTTGAAGGCACAATTATCTTGATTTCGCACGATAGAGATTTCCTAGACGGCCTAGCCGAAAAAGTCTTTGAATTTGGCAATAAGCGAGTAAAAGAGCATTTTGAAGACATCACTGGCTTTTTGAGAAACAAAAAAATAGAAAACCTAAAAGAGATTGAGCGACGATAAAAAACAATTATATAAGTCCTTGAACAAAGTTAGTTTATACTATTAATGCCGTAATTATTTGTATTTCAAGCCTATAGCTTATAGCCAATTGCTAATAGCTACTTATCACAAAAAACCATGACTATTTCATTAACCCTTATTATCATTATTATTACGGCCATCGCCAGTTTTTATGCTTGGCAAAACACAACGGTTTTTAACCAATGGATGATGAATCCTTATGAAGTTTCTCGCAAAAACCAGTATTGGCGATTTATTACTTCGGGCTTGATTCATGCCGACGGAACACACCTTTTTTTCAATATGTTTTCGCTCTATTCTTTTGGGCAATTTATGGAGATTGGTTTTTTCAAAGATATGTTTGGCCAACAAACGGGCGGTTTATATTTTCTGCTCTTGTATTTTGGTGGCGTGGTGGTGTCTGATTTGCCCACTTTTTTACAAAACCGTAATAATCGGAGTTATAACTCTCTTGGAGCATCGGGCGGGGTTTCGGCGGTAATTTTTGGGGCAATATTATTGAATCCTCTCCAAAAAATTCTGATTTATTTTATTCCCGTGCCTGGCATTATTTTTGCGTTTTTGTATGTGCTTTATTCTGTTCAAATGTCTCGCCGTGGGCAAGACAACGTAAACCATCAAGCCCACTTATATGGTGCATTGTTTGGCGTGTTGTGCGTGGTGTTGGTATATCCCACTGCGGTTATCAATTTTAGCCAACAATTAATGTCTTGGCTTTAAGTAGCCCCACTCCTAACCTCTTCAAAAACCATGTTTAAGCTCCTATCCCAGCCCTATCCCAACGGTTTTAGTTCTTGGCAACGTTCTCTGGTTACAGCCCTTGGGGCAGGAACATTCATTGCCTTTTTCTTAATTTTCTTCCAGCCTTTTAATCTTAACGAATGGCAAAACCCCAACAAAAATATCTATTTATTAGGCTTTGGTTTGGTTACAGTGTTGATGTTGTTGCTACAATGGCTGGTGTTGCCGTCTATTTTTAAGAAAACATATAGCGAAATTCATTGGACGGTGGGCAAGCATATTTTATCGAATATATTAACCATTGCTTTGATTTCTTTGGGAAACATTACCTACAATTTTCTAATATTTGGGGGCGGCGAAACAAGCGGCATTTGGGGAATGGTAGTGGCTACGATGGCCATAGGCATATTCCCAACTTTTGCCATTACGTACATCAACTATGCTCATAATCTCAGGAAGTATTCATCGTTTGAAGCCCAGATTCCGATACAAAGCATCGAAGAAAAAACCCTTGAAACCAACACAAACATTACGTTTATTGCCGAAAACGAAAAAGATAAAATACAAGTTTCTGTTGCTGATTTGTTATACATAGAATCGTCGGATAATTATGCT
>JAYWHL010000417.1:0-2720 GCA_043777715.1 Cytophagaceae bacterium
AGACGGTTTTTCCTTATTTACCCAAAACAATTTAGTAGAAAATGCCAAGGCCCATGTCCTCATTGTTCATGGCCTTGGCGAGCATTGTTTGCGGTATCAACACGTGGCCAAGGCCCTAAACGCCAAAGGCTTCAATGTTTTTGCATTCGATTTGCGAGGGCATGGGCAGTCAAGCGGCGAGCGAGGTCTTATTACCAACATCAGCGAATACCTTGAAGATGTGAAATGTGTAAAGGCAAATGTACCAAACCATCTGCCTTTTTTTATGATAGGGCATAGCATGGGCGGGCTTATTACGCTACAATATCTGTTAGACCAATCTCCTTTTCCGCTCAAAGGTGTGGTTCTTACGAGTGCGGCATTAGAAGTAGGGGCAGACATTACACCCTTCAAACAGTTCGTAATCAAGCTATTAGCTTTTATTTCTCCAAAATTTAAAACTGTAAAGCTCGACCCTACGAGTATATCAAGAGATAGTAATACTGTACAAAACTATATCAACGACCCCCTAATTTATCACGATGCTGGCAAAGCAGGTTTGGGTGTAGCTTTGTTGTCGGCGATAAAAAACATAAAATTAAGGTTTAGTAATTTGGCCTATCCTGTGCTATTGATGCACGGCACGGCCGATACCCTAACCAATCCCGAAGGCACAAAGGCTCTTTATGCCCAGAGTGTTAGCCAAGACAAAACCCTGAAACTTTGGGAGGGGGCCTATCACGAACTGTTTAACGAAACCAACCAAACCGAAGTTATTGACTATATGACTGCTTGGATAAACGAACGAGTTGTTTGATAAAACATCGTTTTTTTACTGGTTTATAAGATTTTAGATTCGACAATTTTTTAAAAGTTGTCAAATCTAATTTGTCTAATCTTTCAAGGATTAAATTCGTGCAAAAAGTCATAAAACTCTTGTTTGTTTTTGAAATTGAGTTTTTGGTTGATGTTTTTGCGGTGTGTTTCTACTGTAAAAAAACTAAGATGCAGTAAATCAGCCACTTGTTCGGTGGTGTGGCCTTGTTTTAGTGTTTTCAAAATCTCAATTTCACGCTTACTGAGGTGGTATTTGAGTGCAAAATCATCTTTTACGACGGTGGGCTTATCTGCCTTTGATGACCTAAAAACAAATTCTCCTGCCATTACTGTATGCAAATCTTGCCTTAATTCCTTGGCGGGGGTTGTTTTTGGCAAATAGCCATTCACACCTAATTCCTTAAATAATTGAATTTCTTTTGAGTCAGCATACATACTGATAATAACAACTTTATGTTTGCTATTCAGTGTATTGAGTTGTTTGACAACCTCCAAGCCGTTTAAATGAGGCATATTAAAGTCCACCAATACTAAATCTGGATTCAAGGAATGGCATTTGTAAAGGGCATGGCGGCTGTCATAAACTTGCCCCACGATTTTGAAATCCTTGTCTTCTTTAAGAATCAAGGCTAGGCCGTCGTTAAACAACTGGTGGTCGTCTATGATGAGTATGTTGGTTTTCATGGCGTTAAATCAATGATGGTGGTTGTTCCTTGTGGTGTTGAATCAATTATTAATTTTCCTCTGATGAGGGCAACTCGCTGATTAATATTTTGAAGCCCAATACCGTTGCCTTCGTTTTGGGTATCAAAGCCAATGCCGTCGTCTTCTACTATTATCCTCAATATGCCTTCGGTATCAAAAAACTGTACTTGTACTTCTTGGGCTTGGGCGTGTTTAAGGACATTGGTCAAGAGTTCCTGAATAATGGCATATATATTTTGCTGTGTAAGTTGGGGTAATCTGTCTATTTTTTGCTTGCTAAAATCATTGAAAATAAAACTGGTGGTAGCAAAATCATTCAGACGGTCGGTCAGGGAAGCTACTTTTTCTGACAGTACCCGATGGTCGTCTTTGACCAAATTATGGCTAATCATACGCAATTCGTTAATGGCCACAAAAATCAAATCTTTGACGGTTTCAGGTTGGAGTTCTTTCATGCTGAGGTAGCCCAAGGCCGAGGCCAGGGTGTTACCCACTTGGTCGTGGAGGTTTCGCCCTATTGCTCCAATCTCTTTTTTTCTGATTTCTTCTACTGATTCTTTCATTTCGGCAAGATTTTCTTCATGTTTTTTACGGCTAATCAGTTGTCCACGAAGCAAATAGATACTGATAATAGTAAAACCTATTGCAGTAAAAATAAACGTAGGTTGATTTAATCTTGATAGAAAAACGGGATTTTTTTGGAAAAAACCACTAAATAATTGAACAACATAGGGCAAAAATGCAATTCCAAATCCAAGAATAATAGGATAAATCTTAGCCCTAAAAAGAGCAATCAAAGACCAAAAAACCCCCCAAATAATAGCTAACAAAGAAAAAAATATCATTGTTATAGGTATGAGAATTTCTATTTTGCGAAATAGTTGTAAAGGAAGAAAATAGCAACAGGCTATCAATAAATTAATGCCTATGAGGCTGTAATTAATGGCATTAAATCGTTTTTCATTTTTGGGTATTATTTTCATCAATTCTATGCAGAAAAGATGAAAAAAAACAACCGATACAAAAATACTAAACGTAGATACAGAACTACCCGATAAGCCAATTGATGTAAAGTTTACAGCAATGTCTATAAACCCCCAAGACGAAAGAAGAACAAACAATAAGGAGATAAGATAAAAACCAAGATAAGTCATGGTTTTATACCTAAATGTCCGCCCTAAAACAAACATCAAAAGAAT
>JAYWHL010000418.1:0-2717 GCA_043777715.1 Cytophagaceae bacterium
AAATTTAGCTTTTGAAGGAATTTCGTACAGATACGCTCCCAACGATTGCGAGGCTCGTGGTAATAAAATAGTAAACAAAAGCCACAAACCAATCAGTGAGGTCAATGCGTTTTTTGAGGTTTTGCTCACAGCCGAAACTACTACTGCAATGATACTGAAAATGGACAAATACAGAAAGTATGAAACCGATAGGAGTAATAACCGCATGGTTTCATCAAGATTAATTTTTATTTTTTGAAGCAAAATCCAAGTTAAAATTGTGATGATTATTACTGGTAAATAGAGTATCATTACGACCGAAGTGATACCCAAACTTTTGCCTAAAATTAATTTTCGCCAACTTAATCCTTGGCTCAACAGGATTTTCAAAGTCCCGTTTTCACGTTCGGTGGCAATGCAGCCAAAGCCCAAAAAGAAAATTAAGAGGGGCAACAAAACTTGTAAAATCATGGCTATACTAATTTCACCAAAGCGTAACAAACCCGTTGAAAACTCTGCTTCTGAAAAATTGGTGGTGTTTTGTACGTGTGCCTCCAAAAAAATGGTATTCCCCAAAAAACTTTCCATACCAAAATCAAAAACGCTCAAAGCTGATTTGGGACGAAAGGCAAAATTGCCATAATGTGCCATTCGGTGCGGGTGCTTGTCGGGGTTATTTACCCAATCTTGCCGAGCTTCGGTTTGGTATTTTGCCCGAATTTCGTTCTGATTTTTGAAATTTATGTAACCAGAATAAGTAGCAAAAACCAACAATAAACCAATAAAGCAAGAAAGCATAAAAACTGCCTTGTTTTTGAAGGTAGTTTTTATAAAAAGTTTGGCAATTAAAATTTGTGATTGCATAGTTCTGTCAAAAATAGATTAACCGCAAGGACGGGAGGACGCAAATTTTTGTGTGCATAAGTCCTTGCACTTAAAATATGATGTTGTGTAAAATTTATGATTAATCAATAAAGTAATCATTGCGTCTTCCCGTCCTTGCGGTTTTTATTAAAATTTATAAGTCAAAGTCAAAGTAGTATTTCGGGGTGCCCCAGGGAACAAACGTAGGTAAGTTTGAGCACCAACAAAATAGTTTTCGTTTGTTAAGTTATTGATATTCAATGCTATCTGAACGTTGCTTTTGGTTGGGGTATAATACAGAGCCATATCCATTAGGGTATAGGCTGGAACTTCAAAAGCCCTCGTAAACCACGGCACTTTATTGCCACTGTGTTGTAAACCTAAGCCAATTCCTAAATCTTTAAGGGCGGAATTTGAAGCAAAATTGTAACGAGTCCAGATATTGGCACTGTTAGTTGGTACGTTTTCTTTTCTTTCGCCGTTGAGTTTTTCATTAAAATCCGTTACGATTTTTGCATCAATGTAACTATACGAAGCATTGATTTGCCAGTTTGGTAATATATATCCCGCCAAATCCATTTCAAAACCACGACTTTGGTCGGCTCCACGTTGTACCAACAAATCGGGTTGGGTTGGGTCGTTGGCATTCATCAAAATATTTTTCTGATTAATTTCATAAATTGAAGCCGTCAAACTGATGCGGTTTTTGAACAAATTAGCCTTTACGCCTATTTCTTTCAAATCACTTTCTAGGGGTTTGAACGCCGCCGCAGATTTGGCCGTCCAGAAAAACGAACCTGTACTTGGCATTAACGTTACGGTGTTAGATTGTGGCTGAAAACCCTCTAAATACGTTCCATAAACATTTATATTTTTGTTGATAGCGTAAGTAAGTCCGATTCTTGGTAATAGTTTCTCGTTTTTGAACGAACTTTCAGTAGGTGCTTGGTGGAAGGTAATATCCTCGAACCATTCGTTTCTTAGGCTCAATAACACCGTTAGTTTGTTCCATTGCAAATATTCTTGGATATAAATCGCATTTGTGGTGGTAAGTGCCGACGGAATAACCGTTCTTACATTAGTGGTATAATCGCTTACGTTTCTAACGGTATAGCTTGGGTTGGTCAAATCAACGTAATTGACATTTGGCCTTGGCAAAACCACGCCACCAACCGTAATAGTTTGATAATTAGCGGCATTAGCCACCGTAAAAGCCCCCGCAACCGAACCATCTTTTAACAAAAAGCCACGTGCGGCATTTTGCCCACCGCCTTTTAGTTTTTGCCAGCTTTGCAGGTCATAACCCACCAACAATTTATGTTTGATTTTACCAGTATTGGCCTCAAAATTAAAGTAGGCATTTAGGTTATCGGTGTTCCAAAATTGCTTGCGTTGCACAAACTGCATGGCTGCCAATGACGTAACGGGCTTGCCTGTAATGTCAGGAGCAAAGGCGTTGGTAGTACGATGTTCTTGTAAATCTTCAGTCCAAGTTTGTTTCATGTACGTTGTATTGAAACTAATATTCTTTGAAAATCTGTGGGTTAAATTCCCCGTAATGATAAATTCTTTAGAATTGAAAAAATCATTAGATGCCCCCAAATTTAGGCTTCTGGGCGTGCTGTTTAGGTTTGTTACTCCCGCAACCGCACCAAAAATGGGTTGTCCACGGTCTAAATTCCCTCGCATATTACTGACAATCATCTCGGCATTGATGGCTGTTTTTTCGTTTGGAATGTACGAAATCGACGGAGAAAGCAAAAAGGAATTATTTTTGACCAAATCACGGTAAGAACCCGCTTCTTGATAAGCACCGTTCAAGCGATAAAGCAAGGTTTTTTTGTCGTTCAAAGGCCCTGTAAAGTCCATTGTTC
>JAYWHL010000419.1:0-7536 GCA_043777715.1 Cytophagaceae bacterium
GAATATGTATCAAAAAATGTTGTTATTCAGAATTTTAATTTGATAAAAAACAAATTTCCAAATATAATTTGGGCAATTTTTGAAATTTTTTTTTACTCCGACTTTTTACACAACCCCCTGAGAATGAGGCAAAAAGGTCAATTTTAGACCCCTTTTGCCTCATCCTAAATCCTTCTCCATAAGGGAGAAGGACTTTTAAAATCAGTAATTAATAGCCCTCCCCTCTAAGGTTAGGGACTATGCCCAACTTGCCCCTGGTCGCATAAATACAGCCCCTGGTTGGGTGGCTTCGGTTGGGTGCGAAACGTGCCATTCAAATTCGTCTCTGAAATGCTTTATGGCAGCCGCCACTGGCCATGCCGCCGCATCGCCCAATGGACAAATGGTATTGCCTTCTATTTTTTTGGCTACGTCCACCAGCAAATCTATGTCTTCTTGGCGGCCTTTGCCGTGTTCTAGTCTATACAAAATTTTATCCATCCAGCCTGTTCCTTCTCTGCACGGCGAGCATTGCCCACAAGATTCGTGATGATAAAACCGAGCAAAAGTTAGTGTATTATGCACAATACAAGTGGTTTCGTCCATGGCAATAAATCCACCCGAACCCAACATCGTACCTGTGGCAAAACCACCGTCCGAGAGCGACTCGTAGGTCATTAATCGGTTTTCGCCATTAACGGTTTTCAAAATCAATTCGGCAGGCAAAATAGGCACTGACGAACCTCCCGCCACTACGGCTTTGAGTTTGTGGCCGTCTCGAATGCCTTGGCACCAATCGTCGCCATAAATAAAATCTTCTACGGTTATACCCAATGGTATTTCGTAAACACCTTGTCGGCGTAGATGTCCAGAAGCAGAAATCAGTTTTGTACCCGTACTGCGGCCTAAGCCAATTTTGGCATATTCGTCGCCACCATTCAGCACTATCCAAGGCGTTGCAGCAATAGATTCTACGTTATTGACAACCGTTGGCGACTGCCAAAGTCCTTTTACAGCAGGGAAAGGTGGTTTGTTGCGTGGGTTTCCTCGTTTTCCTTCTAACGATTCCAACAAAGCGGTTTCTTCTCCACAGATGTAGGCTCCGCCACCAGGCTGCACAAAAAGGTCGAGGTCGTAGCCACTTCCCATGATATTTTTGCCTAAATAACCTTTGTCGTAGGCTTCTTGAATGGCTTTTTCTAGGATATGAATCACATACATCAATTCTCCCCGAACATAAATATAAGATGTATTCGCCCCCAAAGCATAGCTCGATACTATCATGCCCTCGATGAGTGTATGGGGCGAATTTTTCATCAAATAATGGTCTTTGAATGTCCCAGGTTCTGACTCATCGGCATTGCAAACCAAATACCTTGGCACACCTTCGGGCTTGGCCAAAAACGACCATTTCATTCCCATCGGAAAACCCGCACCGCCACGCCCACGTAGTCCCGATTTTTTTACTTCTTCGGTTACTTCGTCGGGGGTCATTTTTTTAATGGCTTTTTCTACAGCCTCGTATCCGCCTTTTTTGCGGTAAACGTCTATGGTTTCGATGCCTTGAACGGCAATATGCTCTGTTAAAATTCTGATTGACATATCTTTTTAATTATAAATTATAAATAATGATGGGGTTAATTGAGTAGCTGTTGGCAATTAGCTGTTGGCTTTCTTTTCCGTGGTTAGTGGTTCAACAACCACCTTTGCGAAAGCAATATTCTTAGACAAATCTCTGTGTTATGCTATATTTTGTAAAATTGTCCAGCACTCAGCAAATGGCTATTCAGTTGAAAGTCTTTTTCCTTTTCTTAGGGCCAAAACCACGATATAAAACCAAAAAGGTTCAAATTCAAAACGATAGCGATTGGCCTCATAATAATCTACCGTTATATAAACACTTGTAAATATAAATAAGGTAAATAAAATGTAATAATCTTCAAATTTCAACCTCCGAATGTTGTATAACACTACAACCAATGCCAAGGTGTAAACAAACAAATACAAGGAAATATTCTTGATTTCTAGTCGCCAAAACTTTAGCTTAAACCAATTAGGAATATCAAAAAAATCATACGTCCACCACTTTGATGGGTAGCTTGGCCGCAGTACGTCATAGTCGGCGGGGCTATCCATATACACAAAATACCCTTGAATAACCATGGCCAAGGAGTGTTTCCAGTTAAAATTTCGGATTACGTCTGCCATATACATATCCGAAATTTTGATGTAGCGAACATTGTTCATCTGCGAATTGGTATAGGCTAGGTTATTATCTACCGAGATATTCAATACTTCAATATCTTTGAATTTTTGAATAAAAGGGTCGTTTTCATTAACATAGTCTTTGTATTCGCTAATCTGTGTTAAAAAAGGATAAAACCTTGATACCGTGCGGGTTGAATAATCTACGGTTGGTGGAATATGGGCTTTGGCCAATGCCATTCCGCCTTGGGTATTGGTTGCAAATTTGCCAAAAACAAGATAATTTTTTAGGTACACACCAAAAGGCAACAGTAAAATTAAGAACGAATAGCCAATGTATTTGGCTTGAACTTTATACCAAAAGGGAGCTAACAAAATGGCAATAAAAGGTAAATTCCAAGTGGGTCGAAGTAAACTATTGAACGCAAAAATGAGCGTAAAAAAAATCAGTTTTTTGTTATTCGACCTATCCGAAAATAAGATATTGATGATAATACAACAATTGGCAAACAAAAACGTGGAGTGTCCTGCATTTTTAAAATAAATAAACAAATAAGGATTCAGCAAAAAAATCAAGCAAATTGGCTCGGCATATTTTAGTTTGATTTTTTGGCAAAATCCATAAAAATTATAAAAAGCAACACCGTGTAAAACAATCAATAAAACCGTGAGTGCTAGGTCTCTGTTACCCGTCAGAAATGCTAAATAATGTATAAAACTTAGCAAAGGTGGCGAAGTATGAAAATAAAAAAGGTTCGTAAAGAAGTCTTTTTCAAAATGATTCAAACCCAATATATGAAAACTCCAGTGCATGCTTTGTGGCAAACCCGCCCAATGCAAACCTACATGAATAGCCACTATTAATCCGATGGATAATTGGAGGTAATGTTTAAGAATCCAGGTATTGGTTTGCTTTAGCATCTATTAAGTACTTGGACAAAATTAGTTTGCACTATTAATGTCGTAATTATTTGTATTTCAAGCCTATAACCTACGGATCATTGCTTACAGCTACTTAAAGGCTATCTACTTGCTGGCTAATTCTTCTAAAATTTCATCTACTCTTTGGGTGGTAAGGTTCATATAAAATTGCTCACGTACCTGAAAAACAGGCCCCCAACCACAGGCTGCCAAACATTCTACTTCTTTGAGGGTAAACTTATTATCAGCCGATGTTCCTCCTACTTCTATTTGGAGTTTGTCGCAAATGTGTTTTTTAATATCGTTTGCCCCTAAAACACAACAAGGACCCGTTCTACAAAATTCTATCACGTGGTCGCCAACGGGTTCGAGATGAAACATAGTATAAAACGAAGCCACTTCATATACTTCAACGGGGCTAAGGGCCAATACCTCCGCCACACAGTCCATTACCGCTGGACTAAGCCACTTCCATTGTGCTTGGGCAATATGCAAAATAGGCAGCAATGCTGATTTTTGTTTGCCCGCTGGATAGCGTTTAATTATTTTTTGAATTTGTTCGAGCGTATCTGCCGAAAACGCTACTTTGGTTTGTGTATCTGTCATCTTTTCTTTTTTTCTTCTAATTAATTGATAGCCAATGTATTATCAATTCATTCTTAATAATTCAGCATTCCCTAAGCGTCTAGTTCGCCAGCGATTACATTCATCGACGACATCATAACGATGGCATCGGAGAGGGTAGAACCAACGGCCATTTCGGGAAATGCTTGATAGTATATAAAACTTGGTCTTCTCATTTTGAGGCGATAGGGCGTGCGGCCACCGTCTGAAACTAAATAAAAACCCAGCTCGCCGTTGCCTCCTTCTACCGAATGATATACCTCGCCAACGGGAGCATTGATTTCGCCCATCACAATTTTAAAGTGATAAATCAATGCCTCCATATTGCGATACACTTCTTGTTTTGGAGGTAAATAATACGCTGGGGAATCGGCATGATACGAGCCTTCGGGCAAATTGTCTAGGGCTTGTTTGATAATGCTTATGCTTTGTCGCATTTCTTCTTGGCGTACCAAAAAGCGGTCGTAGGTATCGCCCTTTGTGCCAACGGGAACATCAAAAGTAAAGTCTTCGTAAGATGAATAAGGGTTGGTTACTCGCACATCATAATCAACGCCCGCCGCCCTAAGATTAGGCCCAGTAAAGCCATAGTTCAAGGCTCGTTCTGCCGAAATACCCCCGACATCTACTACTCTGTCCATAAAAATACGGTTGCGAGTGAGCAGGTTATCAAATTCTTGGAGGGCTTTGGGAAAATTATCAATAAAATTACGAATCTTGCGAATGGCTTCGGGCGATAAATCTCGCTCCATACCGCCTATTCTACCCATGTTGGTAGTTAGCCTTGCTCCACACATTTCTTCATAAATTTCGTAAATGTGTTCTCGCTGTTGATAAATATACAAAAAGCCCGTCATGGCACCAGTATCCACACCCAAGATAGAATTACAGATTACGTGGTCGGCAATTCTGGCCAATTCCATCATAATTACCCTAATATATTGAGCCCTTTTGGGAACGGTTATGTCCAAGAGTTTTTCGACCGTCATGTGCCAACCCATGTTATTGATAGGCGACGAACAGTAGTTCATGCGGTCGGTGAGGGTGGTTATCTGATAAAGCGGGCGGCGTTCGGCTATTTTTTCAAATGCTCTGTGTATATAGCCAATGGTTTGCTCGCTAGAGATAATTTTTTCACCGTCCATTTGGAGGATATTCTGAAAAATCCCGTGGGTGGCTGGGTGTGTTGGCCCAAGGTTGATGGTGGTTAGGTCGTTTACGTACTGAATCTTAGTAGGTTCAGGGCGAAACAAGCCTGTATTGTTGGGGGAAATAATAACCTCTGACATCGTTTTGTTTACTTTTTTGGTAAATTTTATCTGCCAAAAAGGGCATCTATTTTATCTTGACGAGTGGCGTCTTCTAGGGGATACTCTTTTCGCATGGGGAAATAATCCATGTCTTCAACGTTTAGGATTCTAATCAGATTAGGGTGGCCATCAAACAGGATTCCATAAAAATCAAAGGCTTCTCGTTCCATCCAATTGGCAGCGGCATACAAAGGCGTAACGCTCGGCACATTGGGTGCTTGGATAGGCACATACACCTTAACAATAAGCCTGACGTTGTTTTCGAGGCTATGCAAATGATAGATTACGCCTAATTCTCGATTTTTTTCGTTTGGAAAATGAATCCCCGCCAAGTCTGTTAAAAACTGAAACTTAAATATTTTGTGATAATACAAATAATTAAGCATCGGTAAGATATTGTCTGGCGTGGTTTCTAGGTTGAGGAGGTCATAATTTTCAAGAAAATTAAACGCCTTTTCTTCCCCAAATTGGACAGCAATATCATCTGCTATTTGTTGATTAGTTATCATTTTTGATGTTTTATTGGCTTTAGGCTATGGTGTGTTTTACTACTCTATGCCATAACTGTTGAGCAACAGGGTATATTCTTCGGTGTTTCTTCGGCGAAGGCTTTCGGTGCGGGCAAGTTCTTGTATCTGCATAAAGCCATCTAAAATTTGCTCGGGTCTTGGCGGGCAGCCTGGCACATACACATCAACAGGTATTATACGGTCGATGCCCTGAAGCACAGAATAAGTATCAAAAATCCCTCCCGACGACGCACAAGCCCCCACGGCAATTACCCAACGGGGTTCGGCCATTTGTAAATAAACTTGTTTGAGAACAGGCCCCATTTTTTTAGAGATTGTACCCATTACCATCAAAATATCTGCTTGGCGAGCCGAAAAACTAACTCGTTCTGCTCCAAAACGTGCTAAGTCATAATGAGAGGCCATGGTACTCATAAACTCAATGCCACAACAAGAAGTGGCAAAGGGCAATGGCCACAACGAATTGGCACGTGCCATTCCGATAAGGTCGTCTAATTTTCCAGCAAAAAAACCTTGGCCTTCTATTCCTTCGGGGGCTTCTACGATGTTTACTTTACGGTCGCTCATGGTGCGTAATTTTTTGTTGGTTTATTTTTTGGGTTTGATAATTTGGGTTTGGCAATTACTAGATTTGACAATTTTTCAAAAAGTGTCAAATCTTCGTGCCTTTGTAACTTCTATTGTTCCCAAGTTAGAACGCCTTTTTTGATTACATAATAAAAACCTGCCAAAAGGGCTAACATAAACACGACCATCTCAATAAAACCGTCAATACCCAAGGCTTTGAAATTTACCGCCCAAGGATACATAAATATGATTTCTACATCAAATAATACAAATAAGATGGCAGTTAGGAAATACTTAATCGAGATGGGCGTACGGGCATCGCCAATCGATTCGATGCCACACTCAAAGGGGTCGTCTTTTTTGGCTGATTTTCGATTTGGACCTAGGTTGTGCGTAGCTACCATGGTTAGGGCTATAAAGCCCAATGCCGCTGCTATTTGAACAACAACAGGTAAAAAATCTGACGGAAGGTATTGTTTTTCCATGTAGGTTTAAATTATGACGCAATTTAGGTAGAAAACCTTATAGTCTAAAAATCTAATGACATCATTTATAAGGAAATTGTTTTGAAAATAAAAAAAGCCTTTCCACTAGAAGTAGAAAGGCTTTTTTGTGGAAACCGAAACTTAAACTTTGATTTCTACATCTACACCCGACGGTAACTCTAATTTCATAAGAGCATCAACGGTTTTGGCAGATGAAGAGTGAATGTCTATCAAACGCTTGAAGGTTTGAAGTTGGAATTGTTCACGAGCTTTTTTGTTTACGTGCGGCGAACGCAATACCGTAAATTTCTCTGTTTTGGTAGGCAAGGGAATAGGGCCTGATACCAAAGCTCCTGTTGCTTTTACAGCCTTAACGATTTTTTCGGCTGACTTATCAACCAAATTATGGTCGAAAGATTTGAGTTTAATTCTGATTTTTTGATTCATCGGGGTTGATTCGTTTGGTTGTGTTCAATCTTGAACGCCTCGGGCATAAGAATCATAAGCTATGCTTTTGGACTGGGGTGCAAAATTAAGACATTTTTTTTGTTTTACCTTGTATCCTCAAAAAAATCCTTTTAGATACTTTTGCCTTTCTGATTCTGATAGTTTTTCGATGGCATATCGGAGCATTGTTCGGGGCATTTTTTGATGATGCTCGTCCAAAAACTCTCTCAGGGCATCTAAATCTCGCTTGCCCACTTCCCGCAGCATCCACCCACAGGCTTTGTGAATGAGGTCGTGTTTGTGGGAAATTAACATTGCGGAAAGCCTAAAAGTATCAGCATATTGCTTGCGTTGAATAAAATAATGACTGGCCACTATGGCAATTCGCTGACTCCAGAGGTGATTGCTTTGTGCCAAATCATAAAGAATGTCTCTATCTTTTGTAAAAAGAAATCCCCCCAAAATTTC
>JAYWHL010000420.1:0-7521 GCA_043777715.1 Cytophagaceae bacterium
ACAATCAATAAAATTACAGATGCACCCTTAAAGGAATCCTCTAGTTTTTTGGAAATATCCTTGAGCGACTCGCCTTGTTTTGTACCCAACAAATAAATGGCCACCAACACCGATATTAACATACCAATATAAGGCTCAGCAATGAGTTTAAGTATTTGATTGTCAGGAAGATAATCTTTGAATATTGCTGTAAAAGTTAATAAAAAAACGGGTAGTAGTGCTGTGAATAAACTAACAAAAAGGCTAGGCATTTGAGCATTTGTGAGGGGCTTGATATTAAACAAACTGCGGTCTATTTGGGGCTGAAACCTAGTTAATGTTTTGCCAAAAATAGGCCCCGCCACCACGATAGACGGAATGGCCACGATGATACCATACAGGAGCGTTTTACTCAAGTCGGCGTGTAATTGTCCTGCAATGGCCGCTGGCGAGGGGTGGGGGGGCAGATAGCCGTGAGCCACCGACAAAGCCGCCAACATAGGCACGGCCACCGTGAGCATGGGTAGTTTTACGACCGCCGTGATGGTATAAATCAAAGGGATTACGACAATAAAACCTGCATTATAAAAAAGCGGAATACCAATAATAAAACCAGCCAAAGCCAAACCCCAGCGAATGTGTTTTTTACCAAAAACCAGTAACAACGTATCTGTAATGCGTTGAGCAGCACCACTTTCGGCTACTAATTTGCCCAACATTGCCCCAAAACCGATAATAAGAACCAACTCGCCGAGGGTATCGCCAATGCCTTTTTTGATGGCAGTGCCTAAAGCCGAAACGCCCATACCACTGGCCAAACCCAAACCAATGGCCACAATAATAAACGAAATAAAGGTATCGAGTTTGAAATAGGCCACCAAGATAACAAGCGTGAGGATTCCAAAAAAAGTAAGGAGTAGAGGCATTATGGATAGTAAGTTAAAAAAGGAGCAATAGGCTATTGGCTTGTTTTTGAGGACATTACAGTAAAATAAGCTAAAATATCTGAGTATTGGACATTTTTACAAAATATAACATAATACAGAATTTTTCTAAGAATATTGCTTTCGCAAAGGTATTTGGTGAGTCACCAAACATGGAAACTGCAATTCGGGAGAATTGCGGTACATTTTTCCCCAAGGTCTGTGGCTCACAGACCTTGGGGGAGGAGGTTACGATTTTTATAAAATGTAGCAAAATACAGAAATTCGTTTCAGCGTATTGCTTTCGCAAAGGTGTTTGCTGAGCCACCAAACACGGAAACCGCAATTCGGGAGAATTGCGGTACATTTTTCCCAAGGTCTGTGGCTCACAGACCAGATGGGTTATGTACTTTAGAAAATTATTCTTGTCAATGAAAAAACAAATAAGAAACCGCAATGGCGGTAATAATACTGATGAGGTCGGCAAAGAGGCCAGCCCAAAGCGTATATCTTGTTTTGCGGATATTGACCGAGCCAAAATACAAAGCAATTACATAAAGAACAGTATCTGACGACCCCTGAAAAACACAAGACAACCTTCCAACAAACGAATCTGGCCCAGCGGTTTTCATCGTGTCTATCATCATCGCCCTAGAGCCACTGCCACTCAAAGGGTGCATAAGGGCGGTGGGCAGGGCATCTACAAATTCGGTATTGATACCCGTAAAATTTAGCCCAAATCTGATGCCATTTACGATATAATCCAAAGCCCCAGAGTTTCTAAAAAGACTAATGGCCACCAACATTCCCACCAAATAGGGCATTACTCTGATGGAAGTTTCAAAGCCTTCTTTGGCTCCTTCAATAAACGTACCAAAATAGTCAATGCGTTTGCGAACAGCCCCTAGTATAAAAGCGATAATAAAACTAAACAATATCAGGTTGCTCACTACCTTGGACGTAACCTCGATTTGCTCTTTGCTCAACGACGAAAAATACCAAAGTGCCAAGCCCACAAAAGCCGTAATACCCCCCAGCCAACTAATAATTACTTTATCTATCAGGTTTATTTTTTGCTTAAAAGCCACAAACAACAAAGCCGCCAAAGTGGCCATGTACGTAGCAATAAGGCAAGGAATAAAAATATCGGAGGCATCAGCAGCTCCGTAAATAGACCTTTGGGCCATAATACTAATGGGTATAAGCACTGGCCCAGCACTATGGAGGGTCAGAAACATAATTTGGGCATTGGAGGCGGTATCTTTTTGAGGGTTTAGTTCTTGCAAACTCTGCATGGCTCGCAACCCAAACGGCGTTGCGGCGTTATCTAGTCCTAGCATATTGGCCGAAAAATTCATAATCATTTGCCCATGAACGGGGTGATTTTGGGGAATTTCTGGAAATAATCTACTAAAAAATGGCCCAACGATTCTAGCCAAGAAGCCAATTGCTCCAGCCTTTTCGCCAATTTTGAGCAGACCCATAAAAAAAGTCATTACACCAGCCAAGGGGAGGGCGATTTTCATAACCGCCATTTCGGCCGAGTCGAACATACCGTCCATTAATAACTTAAAGATTTCAGTATCTCCAAAAAAAATGAGTTTGAACAAAGCCACCGCAAAAGCGATGATAAAAAAAGCAATCCAGATATAATTTAAGGCCATTGGTTGAGGAGGTTAGGTACGAATTTGTGTAAAAATACAGACTTGGACTGGCTACACAAAACAACAATCGAATTGTTTTTGAGAGAATTTTGTTGTGCAAGTACATGAGGTAATGTTTGAGATTATAATTTAAGGGCGTGGTTTTCGTTATAAAATATAAAGTATGATAGAATTGATACATGAAAAATCTCATTTGTCTGTTTTTTTTATTATTTTTCATTCACAAATCAGCAGTAGGCCAAAATGTGGAAATATTAAAATGGGAGGAATTGAACAAGAAAATTACCCAAATAGAAGATACCACGATAGTTTTGAATTTTTGGGCCACTTGGTGCAAACCCTGCCTAGCTGAATTGCCTGATTTTGAGCGTTTTAATAAAGAAAATCAAAGTACTAAAATTCAAGTTTGGCTGGTAAGTTTAGATTTTGTGAATAGTCTTGAAAGCCAACTAAGACCATTTTTGAAGCAAAAGCAAATGACCTCAAAAATAATTTTGCTCAATGAAAGTAACTTTGACCAAATAATTAGTCTAATCAACGAAAAATGGACGGGGGCTATACCTGCAACCCTGATTATTAAAAAACAAAAACGAATTTTTTTTGAAGGATTAATGAGTTTTGAGCAATTAGAAAAAGCAGTACGTAGGTAGTTCGAGAAACAAGAAAAGAGCGTGTCTTGTCCTACCCTTAACCCTTCATCTTCTGTATAATTCAAATTCTAAAAAGTACATCAATTAAAAACATAAAAAATGAAAACGATTAAATTTGGTTTTTTTGCTGTTGTTACGGCTTTGGTAGCCTTTTTTTCTAGCTCAATGGCCTATAATGTGGGCGATGTTGTAGCCGATTTCAAACTCAAAAACATAGATGGCAAAATGGTTTCTTTGGCAAACTACAAAGCCGATGCCAAGGGTTATATCATTGTTTTTACCTGTAATCATTGCCCCTATTCTAAGGCTTATGACGACCGTTTGTTGGCATTAGACAAAAAATATGCGGCCTTGGGTTACTCACTCATTGCCATCAACCCAACCGATGCCACTGCAAACGATGAAGATTCGTATGAAAATATGCAAGCCAAGGCCAAAGAGAAAGGCTTTACGTTTCCGTATCTTGTAGATGAAAACCAAGGTGTAGCCAAGGCGTTTTCTGCTACCAAAACGCCTTATACCGTTGTTGTGAAAAAAGAAGGAGACAAGTTTTTGGTGCAGTATATCGGTGCCATCGACGATAACCCGCAAGATGCAACGGGCGTAAGTAAAAGATACGTAGAAGAGGCCGTTGGCAATTTGTTGGCGGGCAAACCCGTAATGACCACCACCACCCGCAGTGTTGGGTGTTCTATTAAGTTTAAGAACTAATACGCTTTTCGCTTTTTTTGTAAAGTTTTCAAAAAAACCCGATGCCACCGTTTTAAGCGATGGCATCGGGTTTTTTATGTGGAAGTTGTTTAGACTTAATCCTTAAAAACGATTTCATTCATTCTCAATTCATTTTTTAGGTTTCTTATCGTGGTGTTTTTATCTATCACAACGAGTTCTATATCAAGCATTTCGCAAAAATCTTCGAGGTATTCCACACCAAGATTTTGGCTATAAACCGTATGATGGGCCCCGCCCGCCAGTAGCCATGATTGTAGGCCAATTTCCATGCTAGGTTAAGGGCCGCATTAAAAACCAAACGAACGGAGTCTTCTTTGCCGCCAATCTCCAAGGGGTGTACTACACAGTTAATTGGCTCTGTGGCAATACTTGGGCATATTTCTAGTATGTGCGAGCCTATCTCTGGCAATTATCTCATTCCGTGTAAATCTTCAAAAATATTGGTGTCCATCTCTGACAATAATGTACGCCCGTACCAACGTTTTGACCCGTTTGGGTATTAACCACCAAAGCCCTAACCGAGTCCGTACCAAAATCTATGCCTATGGTATATTTGTCTTGCATTTTATTAAGTTAATATTGGTCAAGCACCTATTTTACAAAAATAGAGGAGTTTTTGGATAAATATCTTGAATGTTTCCAAAAAAGAAAGCCCCAACCAAAAGGAAGGGGCTTTGCTGATTAGAGTGAATAAACGTTATTTTCCTTTGGTTTGGATAATGCTAAACGGCACACATTTTGGCGGCGGACAAGTACAGTCTCTGCGGGGCAATACGCCCAATTTATCTGTAAAGCAACCATTTACATTCCAAACTCTTATTGTATATTTTTTACCATCTACTGATGATGGATTTGATAAGTTTTCAGCTACAACGCCACTAGTCGGAATTGCCGAGGCCGTGGCGGCAGTTTTGTTACCTGTATAGGTGTCGCCTTCGCTTACGTCGGCCTTATCGCCTGTTACAAAGCCTGTCAAAGTTATTTTACCATCGGCTTTGGCATCTCCACCGTTGCAACTTACTTCCGTAGCTATTGCCACAAACTCTGGACGAGCAAAACGAGTAACTATTAATGTATCTGAACAGTTGTTCCCAGCACCTGTGGCTGTTAATACAAAGCGGTAAACTATGTTTTTGGTCATACCCGAAACATCGCCCGATGCCGTAACCGTTGCATTATTTGTTGCACCTATGGCAGTCCAAGTTTGGTTGGCGGTGGCAGCTTTTAGTTTTGCTGTTGTTGCTGGCTCGCAGATACTTTGGTCAGCTCCTGCACTTGGCGGTACGCAAGGCTCTGGGCCACAGTCGATACGGGTAAACTCAACAACCTTATCTGTATAACAACCTAATTCGTTAAAGATTCTAACGGTATATTTTTGATTATTTACTGGATTTGGAACATTACTCAATATCAAACCACCCGCTGGTATTAGCGTTGCTGTTGCGAATGTTTTTGTGCCTGTATAAGTACCTCCTAGGCTGTAATCAAAACGCAAGTCTAAGGCGAAGTTAGAAACGATAATTTTTCCGTCGTCGTTGGCTTGGCTACTTTTACAAGTAATTTTTTCGGTTTTGATGTCAAATGTTGGGTTTGCAACCACTCCCACTCCTACCGTGCCTACGCCCGAACAACCAGCGGCATTAACCACCGTTACGTAATAGTCGCCACCAAAGGTTTGAATGGCATTGCTTCTTGTTGGATTTTGAAGCGTAGAACTAAAGCCCAACGGCCCAGACCAAGTGTATGATACAAAACCCGCAGGTGAAGAGAGTTGAATTTGGCCACCTTCACAAACAAAGCTATCAGCAATTGGTAAAACTGGTTTGTCTAAGATAGTAACTGAAACCGTGGCCGAGGCCGAACAGTTGCCGTTTGTACCCACAACGCTGTAAACTCCCTGCATGGCGGCTGTGGCGTTGGTACGACTTGGGCTTGCCAATGTTGAACTAAAGCCCCCTGGACTCGACCATGCGTAAGTACTTCCGCCTGTGGCTGTTAGCCCTAATGTATTTCCTATACATAAAGGTGTATTGGCCGTTGCCGAGATACTTAGGGTGTTACTAACTTTTACTTCTACGGTTGTCGATGCCGAACAATTGCCCGAACCTACTGTTACTGAATAGATTCCTGCATTACTACTTGAAGCATTATTTATGGTCGGGTTTTGAGCAGTTGAGCTAAAATTAGGCCCAGACCATTTGTAAGTACTTCCTCCAGTTGCTAACAGATTAATCGTACCTCCAAAACAAACAGGCGAATTTGCAAATGCTTTTGCCTCTGGACTTCCACCGATGTTTACTTTGCCCTCGCCACGTTTAGGGCAATCACAACCATTTTCGTTACAACTAGCCCAAAACGATGTGCTTGCGGTTACGCTCGTGTTCAAAACTGCTCCTGATGCAATTGCGGTAGTACTTGTTTCGCTTGCAAACCAAGTTATTACTCCGTTGCAACCTTTGGCCGTTAAACTAATGTTTCCTCCTGCACAAACACTAATAGGGTCTATGTTCGGAATGTTTGGCACGGTAGTTGTAGTTACCGTAGCAATGGCTCTAGTTTTACTTTCACAACCATTCAAAATACAACTTGCATAGTAAGTGGTGGTGGTAGTTGCAGTAACGGTTATGGTACTACCCGTTGCAAATGGCGAGCCTCCTGTTGGTGTAGTGTACCAGTTGATATTGCCTTTGAGTCCTGTTGCCGTAAGTGTTACCTCGCCCGGTCCACAACGAGTTTTGTCGCTGGTTGCAGGTGGTGCTGGGGTTGGATTGATGGTTACGACCGTGATAGCTGTTGCCGAGCAAATATTACCCGAAACCGTTACTGTGTAAGTGCCACTCATGGCTGTTGTTGCGTTGGCTATACTTGGTGTTGCCGAAGTAGAGCTAAACAACGCTGGCCCTGCCCAAGCATAAGTACCTCCTCCTGTGGCGGTTAGGCCAATGGTTGAACCTTCACAAGCCACACCACTATTTGTTGCCGTGGCCGTAAGTGTTGGATTGATAGTTACTGTACCGTTGCCTCTGTCGCCCTCGCAGCCATTTTCTGTGCAACTTGCATAAAATTTGGTTAATTGAGAAACCGATGGTGTGGTAAATTGACTGCCTGTACCAATGGCCGTACCTCCCGTTGCGGCAAGGTACCAATTAACCGTACCTGCACAACCGCTGGCAGTTAAAGTTGCCGTACCTGCCCCACAAAGCGATGCCGAAGTTACCTTTGGTGTGCCAGGCTTGCTAATAATACTTACCGAAGTTGTAGCTACGCCAGTACAATTACCATTTCCAGAAACCGTTACAGAATATACTCCTATCATGGCTGTGGTTACATTTGTTAAAACGGGTTGTTGAAGCGTTGAACTAAAGTTTGGCCCCGACCAGTTATATGAATTTCCACCATCAGACGATAATTTTATACTTCCGCCCTCGCACGCAGGCCCATTGTTAGATGCCGTTGCTCCTGGGGTATTGCTTACAGTTATTGCTCCAGAGCCTCTTGTGGCACTTTCGCAACCATTTACAACAGTACTTGCATAATAGGTAGTCGTTTGGCTAACCGTTACATTTAATGTGT
>JAYWHL010000421.1:0-2711 GCA_043777715.1 Cytophagaceae bacterium
CCTCCGATGATATTTGTGGCGTGGCCAGTTCCTGATTTTTCAATGATAGAAAGTACAGGTCTCTTGCCCATTGCTGTATAATATTCTGTGATGATAGACATCAACGTGCCTACAATCAAACCTACAGTAATGGCATAAAACACGCCCATTCTTGTAAATTCAAAACCTCGAAGATTTAAGGTTTCAGGTAAAATGTGTTGTACCAAAAAGAAACAACCTATAAAAGTGATAACGATTGAAGCATAGTTACCAACATTCAAAGCATTTTGTACTGATGATTCTTCTGATGAAATTCTAACTAAAAATGTAGAAACCAACGAAGCTATTAAACCAAAACCCGCAATGAGCATTGGTAATAATACAGGCGAAAAGCCACCAAAATTGTCAGATACATTTATTTCCTGTCCCAAAACCATGGTTGCTAAAATGGTTGCAACGTACGAACCAAAAAGGTCGGCGCCCATTCCTGCTACGTCACCTACGTTATCGCCCACGTTGTCAGCAATAGTGGCAGGGTTTCTAACATCGTCTTCGGGGATACCTGCTTCTACCTTACCAACCAAGTCAGCTCCAACGTCGGCCGCCTTAGTGTAAATACCGCCTCCAACACGTGCAAAGAGAGCGATAGATTCTGCACCCAATGAAAAACCAGCCAAAACCTCAATGGCTTTTTTCATTTCGTCAGAGGTTAGGGCTAAACCGTCTGCAAAATATTTATAGAAAATGATAAATAACAACGATAAACCTAATACCGCCAATCCCGCAACGCCCATACCCATTACCGAACCACCAGTAAAAGAAACTTTGAGTGCTTGGGCTAAAGACGTTCGAGCCGCTTGGGCTGTACGAACATTGGCTTTGGTTGCGATTTTCATTCCAATATACCCAGCTGTTGCAGAAAATACAGCTCCAATAATAAATGCAAGGGCTATTAATGGAGACGAATGGATTGGGTGTTCGGCAGAGCCAGTATTACTACCCAAAAAGTAGAGTAAAATGGCGGTTGGAATGGCAAAATAGGCAAGAACCTTCCATTCAGCCTTTAAAAATGCAATAGCACCGTCGGCGATATAACCTGATAGTTTTTGCATATTGGCATCGCCAGCGGGTTGAGAAGATACCCAACTAAAACGCCAAAAGGTGTAGAGTAAACCAATGATTCCGCACACGGGAACTAAGTAAACAATAGAATTCATAAGTGATTAATTGATTTTGTGAATAACAAATTTGGGTGCAAAGATAAGATATAAGAAGCATTTCCAAAATTTAGATTCAGAAATAGCAAAAAATAGGGGTTTAATGGTATAATTTTGATAGAAATTTGCATTTCTATCAATAAAAATTAGTTCGACTAATCTGTTTTTGATTTGCAATTATTTTGATAAATAGCTTTTAGGAGATGTTCTAAGTAATTAACAGAGAATGATTTGGTAGTTTTTGACGAAAAGTTGTCTAATTCGCAACTTTTTATTATTTTTGAAGATGAGAATAATCGCAAAAAGCACCATTAGGGATTTTTGGATACTTCATCCACCAGCCGAATTTCCTTTATTGGATTGGTATAACACCGCCAAACTAGCTGACTGGACAAGGCCAAATGATGTGAAAGATACATCTAGGAATGCCAGTATAGTTGCCATTGATAGGGTTGTATTCAATGTCAAAGGCAATGATTACAGGTTAGTTACAGAAATAGATTATACCTTTCAACTGATTTTTATCATTTGGGTCGGTACGCATAAAGATTATGACAAAATTGATGTTACAACAATTGAATATAATGGATAATTTAACGAATGAAAAACACCATCAAATGGCATTGAACAGAGTTCGTGCATTGATGAAACTGAAACCTAACAAAGAGAGTGTGGAAGGCCAGGAAATGGAAATGCTTATTACCTTAATAGAGGTATTTGAGGAAGTACATGTTCCCATGCCAGCCAGCGACCCCATAGCCTATTTGCAATACAGAATGGAAAAGGCTAATTTAAAGCACAAAGATTTGATTCCGTTTATAGGCGATAAAACAAAAGTTTCAAAAGTAATGAATCATAAGCAAGCCTTGACTGTGGCAATGATTCGGCGATTGAGTAAAGGACTTAATATCCCTGTTAATTTTTTGATTGCTTAGATTTTGTAGCTCTTCAATTTCCTTGTTTCTGCATGTATTTTTTTCTACATAACAACCGCATCAAAAACACCTGTTAATATTTTCCCTTCCCGTTTTATTTGTAACCAAATCCTATAATTACCTGCACTCGGAAAAACATAAGGGAATTTCACACTTCCTGGGTGATGGCCTTTGGCTTGATGGTTCATGTTTGACATCAAAAAATTATCTTTTTCAATTTCAGGCATCATTGCAATTTTTTCCAAAACCTTATCCACACTATCTTTAAATGCCTTTGGATTTGGAATAAAGGGCGTTTCGCTAGTTTCGTTAATTCTTTTTTGGAATACCCCTACCGAAGTACTTGAAACCGTTCCAGTTGGGTGGAGGTGGATATAAACCGAAGCATCAGATTTTACGATGGCAGCATGACCCATCATGCCCAAATAGGGTTGAAGCGTTGCTTCTTTGCCTTCGGGTGTCAAAATCGAAAAGGTCAAATTATAAACTTTCCCAGTTATCAAGGTTTTGTTCGATTCCGCTTCCCAAATAATGCTTGAACCATCTTGTAGTTTTGTGCTAACGCCAGGTGTTCCACAAA